>JAZKCZ010000002.1:406709-497757 GCA_040387835.1 Myxococcota bacterium
CAGCGAGTGAGGCCCAGGTAGGCAGATTGACCGCCCCCTCCCGGGAAACTAAGGTAAAAATTTATCAGGCGCTTTAAGTTTCCTTGGCAAATACTCTTCAATTACAAAGTTCAGCCCATGCAGACTCAATGCCTGTTGCTCAGCTCTAACGCCCATTTTAAGCATCTTGTTCAACGCATCTTGCCAAGGCTTATGCGCCTGAAAAAACGGATCATTCTTCAGCGCATCTGTCGCGCGCTTCTTATCTTGGTCGCCCAACGGATGCGTTGCCTTGTTAAGGCCATAAAGTTCAATATCGCTCGGCATCAAGCCCATGTAAGATGCATGCGGCACGCAGAAGAATTGGTTAATATGCGCAGCATTACCCGAACCTACTTTAAGCGTCCTGTAGATATTGCCGATCCCATAAGGATCGCAGTCGGTGAATGCATACACAGGCACCTTCGCAGATTCCGACAGACGTCTAACGAAACGTCTGCAAGCGCGGGTAGGCACGCCGCCCATGCTGACGAGAATGCAGTTCGCCTTTTTCCAGTATTTATGACTTTGGAGCCTCTGAAACATACCTTGCGTTTCAATACACAAGATAAAGCTTGCCTTGGTCTTAAACTCCAGATGCTCTACCCAAGAAGGCACAGCGTAAGCGCCCGAGCCAAACTTGGTGCAATCGATAGATATGCGCTCGCCAGATTCGAGGTCAGTATCAATCACAACGAGCTCGCCCGCAACTGAGCCACCATGTTGGTCAGGCACGAAGCGCAATTCTTCTCGCGTTAACCCTTCCAGTGCAAATAAGGCCTCAATGTCATCCATCACACCGTCTGATTCAGGTTGCTCGTTAAAGCGAGCGTCACCCCAGTTTTTTGACTGATAATACGCATCTCTCTTGGTTGCGAAATCGTCGCTCAAAACGAGATCTCGGCTTAAGGACATCATCTTGAGCGTCTGTGCAAAAGTCTTGACAGTATTCACGCTCAATGTGCGCTTTTTAGTTTCGTTGCCCAGCTCGAAAAATCCGACATCGCCGTCATAACTCACGTTGCTCAAGGACCGCACGGGCATCTTAAGGGTAGGTGCTTTCTGCTTTTCGATTTCTGAATAAATCGCTCTGGCAGCTTTTTCGATGGCACTAAGCGCGTTTTTGTTCGGGTTTTTTTTGGCCATAATTTTTTTCCAAGAGGTGGGTCAGATTTTCAATTGTTTTTGCCTTTTCGGCCGCAGAAAGTTGCAATATAGATTGCAAAGCTTCTCCAATAGGATTCAAGTATTTTTCGATATAACCGCGCTTTTTCGCTTCTTCAGCTTGGCGCTTTTGATGTCGCAAATAACGCTGCAAGCGCCTGCCGGCTTCCATCAATGCCAACCTGAATTCTTTCAAAATCTCAGGATAGTGGGCAATCGCCTCTTTGGACTCAGACGTGTAAGGCACCCAAACAGAAGCCACGTGCATGACCACAACCACCGGACCCGTCGGCAATGCGCCTCTTGACTGATCTAAGTTGTAAGACTTCCAGGGCACCGATAAGGCTGCTTTCGTCATAGCGCACGCAGATGCCTGATACTGAAGCGGCACCCGGTTTGCATAGCGGTATACTTGCATGAGGCCATCCGCCTTCAAGCCTTTGCCGTAAAACAGCCCAACTTCCACCTGAAAGGGGTTACCACGATAAACAAAGGGTGGCCTGGTGACCGCAGTCACGAAATAACCGTCTTCACGAGACGCAATCGCGCCGTCCTCACCTGCTTCTACCTGGCGAGATTGCATCTCAGTTTCAGCGGTGGCAAATTCAAATTGCGACTGGCCCTTCTTCTCAGGCTTCGCGGCAATGCCGGTGCCCCCTGTGACTAAGCTAAGCTGCTCTTCTTCGTCCCAACGCTGTGACTCAACGAAGAGCCAATAGAGCGCTTTCATTAAGTTATCTTCGCCCAGCGGGGATAAGCAATTTGTCGGTGGCGGCAACAGCTTAGTCGCTTGAATCGCTTGGTAAAGTTTTTCAGCCTCAGCCCTGGCCAGTCCTTGGCTCGGCTTGCCTAAAGCGAGCCCTGCCGCTTTCACAATTTCAGCCGCAGCAGCATCCGACACGCGAGAAAACTCGGTTTTCAAGAAGGTACCAAGTGTTTGTTTTTTTGCATCCTGCAACAGCTGCATCAGCAAGCCAATCTCAACGCCATGCGGGTGACGCTTAATCTCCAGCGGTGCTTTGGGCAAAGTGGTCATCACGCGAGGGAAAGGATGTTTATCGCCCTTAGGATCTATATAAAGCAAGTTAGCATGAGGGTTCGATAGAGCTGTCTGGCTCAAATAAGACAAAATACCGTGTCGGCCTTCTTTATAAGCGCCTTCCAAATGGATGGTAATCTTGGTGCCAGATTTCTTCTCCGCCCACACCGGGTCATGATTCTCCCGGTCTTTCAAAATTTTGGGCATGTTCTTTTTCGTATCAATCTGAAGTTCTATCTCATGCACTGGGTGTTTGGAACTCGTCTTACTAATAATCAGCGCCGATTTACCAGTCGTCATCTGCCCGTACATAACCGCCGCAGAGATACCGATGCCCTGCTGCCCGCGCGACTGTCTCAAACGGTGAAACTTAGAACCATACAAAAGCTTGCCGAAAATATTACCGAGATGCGCCTTGGAAATACCAGGTCCATTATCCGTAATCGACACTGCAAATTGGCTGTTAGACTCAGCCTTAATCTCAACGATAATCTCCGGCATAATGCCGGCTTCTTCGCAAGCATCCAAAGAGTTATCCACCGCTTCTCGAACTGCTGTAAGCAAAGCTTTCAGCGGGTTATCAAAACCTAGCAAATGCCGGTTTTTGGCGAAAAACTCAGAAATCGATATTTCACGGATGTTAGATGTACTAGCCACAGCCAGTGTTTTAGCACATTTTAGTCATTATCTGGCAATATTATGAAACAAACGGCCTAAAGATAGCCAATCCCATCAATCCCATCAATCCCAATGAACAACCGCAGAATATCCCAGTAACAACTTATACACATAGGCTTCTACGGCTGACTGTTTAAGATAGTCACGAGCAAAAAAATTGGCGTTCCCGATGATTTCAACAACTTTATCTGGATTGGCTTTTGCCCACAGAATTTGTGATTCAAGGTTGGACATATCACTATCTAACGACAGATAATGGACGTTTTCTCCTAGCGCAAGATCGAAAAATGAATAGAAGCGAGATCTCTCTTTAAATATTAAAGAGTTTGTGGCGAGAAGCTGGGGAAATCGGTCAGGCCACACATTTCCATCTAACGAAGCAATATAACGATATGCCTGCATATTCGCTAGCGACATCGGGCGCTTAAGACCCACAGTATTTTCGATCTGCTCTTTGGCTCTTTTAGAAACCTGGGTATAGGAAGTAAAACCTGCATCGCAGAGGTCTGGTTTCTCTGAAGAGAATAACACCAAACGACTTCTAGGAAAATCTCGCCAATTAGCTTCCTCATACACGCCTCCCGTTTGAGAACCCCTCCAAACCAACCGATCTTTTTTTTCATTGAATGGCACAGATTGAGATTTAATATCGCTCAAGACCGAATCCATCCGTAGAAACTCCCCGCCTGCGATCATAGGGAACACGATATCCGCATATTCAGGTGACGCACTGAAAGAAAAAATGGGGAACAGAGGACCATTAACTGAAATTTGAGGCTCATCCAGCAAATTATATACAAATTCGATCCTGCCAAGAGGCCCGAAACGATTGATTGCTTGCCGAACCAATTGAACCACCACATGTATTCTGTCTTTGGCAGGACTTAGCGACCGTGCTTTAACACTGCTGCCATAAATTTTAATATGCACTCTAGTATCAGGATGAGATTGATAGGCCTCTCTGACTTGTTGAATTGTAATACGCTGAGACTGAAAAGGCTTTAAATCTCGATCGATTTGATTTTCATATGGCAAATCATAATTAGAAATACTCTCGTAGTCACCACAACCTGCCGATAATAACGTAAGCAAGGCACAAATGAAGACTAAACGATTTTTTACCATAGATTTTTTTCAAATTGCCTTAATTAACCGAGTTTAAATTTTCAGCGAGCATAACATAGATTACACTCGACAGGTATGAACTAGTGAAGCTCTATACACAAACTTCTATTTAATGTATTTCATTGAGTTGAAAAGCGCAGGAAGATCCAGGGTGATAATTTTTATGCAGGAATCGTTAACACCCAACGATAAAACCCCTTCATCCCCTTCTATTTCTAACCCAACCGGATAAGACACGAGCCAATCCTTTCTTAAAATTGGAGATTCAACCGCTCCACAACGATACATTCCATCAAAAACAATCGGCGCCTTAGAAATTTTCAAAACGCGAAAGGGCGGCTGGCCCTCAAAAATTAACGCGCCCATAAAATAGAATACCAGACCTTCAGAACGATGGACAGAATGAAAGAATGAAAGATAGGATTTTCTTCCATCGACCATAACTTCCTTTGCTGGTGTCCCCCCCCGGAGCTTACCCCAAGTCCAGGTGGTTGCTGGCGACTGGTACGCATACTTATTCTCAAACGAACACTTATCAGAGGGATCACAAAGAAGCCCTTCGGATATGACTTTATGCGTCGTTTCCAAATTATATGTCAAAAACAACTCGTCTTCATAGAAAAAAGGCGACCAATTCTTCTCATCTAATTGAGAATTTATAGGTTTAATTTTAAAAATCTGCAGGCGTTCTTTGTTCGTTTCAATCGCTTCTATCAAAACCATTTCTCTATTAGATGTCTTTTTTGCTAAATGGTTTCCCACCAAGACGACGCGACCAGAAGGGCCGGATAAAGCTCTTACATCTTCCAACGTAGCATCAACATTAAAATAAAAAGGTCCTTCTTTTACTTTAAAACTATCGTTTAGAGTAACGTATCCTGTTTTATTAAAATTATAAGAGCCTTTCGAGGTAAAATCAATCTCTCTAAAGATAAGGAAATAGCCTTTTCTGTTTTTTAAAATACTAGCATTAAAGGGAAACTTGACACCGGTAATAGCAACTGAGGAAACTGATGTAACTACGCCCTTTTCTTGTGCCGAGTCAATTTTGAACAACCGCGCATTGAGTGGCTCAAACTCGGGTCTTTCAGACGGCTCCGCAATTTGACAAGACTGTACCAACAATAGTAGCAAGATAATAGGCTTTGAAAAGATAATACGAATCATTTTATTTGTACTGCCTCAAAAAATTAATACATTGATTATATTTAAGTGAATTACCACCAAGGCCTCCAACCTCCGAAAGGCCATTTGCACCATTGTGTAACGCGTCACTACCCGTTTCTCCCTCCGCAAAAGGGATAACACTTAACTCGCTCAAAGCATGCCATCTCGGTATTCCTCTTTTTGCCAGAGAATAACTAATTACAACATCGTCAGACAAATAACATTCCTTACTCGCCGCAGAATTCGCTTCAAGCTCTTGAATAAGCGCATCACTGAATATATTTAGGCGGTAAGCAACAGCCCCCCAGCCTTCGACAATATCGGTAGACTGAGACCCCTCGCATTCACCGAGGGTAGGCCATATTTTGTTCAATGAACCATACGCTGATAAACAGTTAACCTGAGACGAGGCTGCGCCACCCTTTAAAATCGCTGTTTCTACAACACGAGCCAGTAAATCTGGGGCATAACCGATATCATCATCGAGGGTAATAACGATACCGTCTTTCACGCCTCTCTCATGCAGCATCTTCACAACTGGGAGCATTTTTGAAATAGGACCAAAGTCTTTAATAAGAGGAACACGCTCTACCTTTGGGAAAGCATATACGGGGCTCTCTAAACTATAGGACGCACCAGTCCTGCCAAATTTAGAGGGGATGGCGAGAAAAACTGCCTCAACATGATCTAAAAATGGTTGAGCTCCTAATAGAACAAAGAGAGAATCATCTAACCTTTTCGGTGAAGTAGTGTACGAGACATAAATTTTATATTTTTTTAAAAAATTCTGAACCCGAGGATTATCGCTTATCCTCCCCGACCAATGGCGCTGCAAGCATTTCGCCAATTGTTCAGGATTAGTCTTCAATATGGCGCATTCAGCGTTTTCATGTGTTTTAACACAGGATATTACAAAAAAAAGCGCCAGAGAAGATATGGTAAATATTCCATAGAAATTCATCATTTAATTATTGTACCATTATTTAAAAGCCAAGTGTACCAGTACCGGTCATATTGCAGTTCCTAGGTCGCCCCATCTTTGCAGGTCTCCATAAGTTTGTAACAACCGATACACATATTGTTCAACCATAGGCTGCCTCATCTGACTACCTACGAATTCATTAGCGTTCTTTACAATGATCCGAACTTTTGAATCATTTTGCCGTGCCCAAAGAATTTGTTCAGCCAAATCTGAGCTATCTTGTTTCACCGGAAGGTAATGTTTGTACGGTACAAGCGAGCTATAGAAAAATTCGTAAAAGGGGGAGTCTTGTTTAAACACAACCGAACCAGAGGCTAAGAGCCGCACAAAACGATCTGCCCAACCATTTCCATCATAGGATGCCACATATTTCCATTTCATCATCTCAGGTTCTGAAATGCGCTCCTTCAATCCGATCTCACCTGCCATGGCAAGCATGCCTTCTTCCGTTACCTGGCTGTAGCTCGAAAATCCAGCATTACATAAAGCCGGGATTTCGTTACATTTGAGCACCAATTTACTTCTGCCAAATTCCTTCCAATTGGTGGCATCAAATACACCACCTGTCTGGCTTCCTCGCCACACTAGCTGTTCGACCTTCGACTCCCAAGAAACATCAAGGGAATTAATATCTTTGTATCTAGAATCTATATTTAAAAACTGCGGAACATAGGGGAATAGGATATCAGCATAATCATCTGTCTTTTGAAAGGAAAATAACGGCAAAGATTCACATTTGTCAGTTCGACAAATTTTTATTTGCGGTTCATCTAGCAAATTAAATACCAAGGCCATGTTCTGCAACTTTCCATATGCCCTGACTGACTGCCTAATCAGCTGGATAATTTGTGCCGCTCTATCCAGTCGCAAGCTATCTCTATCATCAGTCGTATATCTAACTTCGCCGTCAACGATTTCAACATATAAACGAGTATGGGGAGATTGCTGATAGCTTTTCAATACGGATTTTGGTGTCAAGCCGGTTTGGCTAAAAACCATTAAATCTCTCTTTATTTGATTTTCATAAGAAAGTCTAAAATCTGGTCTTCTTGGTTCTCTTTCATTGTCGCAACCAAATGCAATTAAAATGGTTGCCAATATCAATAGCTTTGTTATCTGTTTCATTATATTTCCGAAGAAAACATACTTCTCATTTTCTCAAAAAACGGCCTTAACATCCCGGCACCTTCCGCGTAATGCTGCCCCAAAGGCGTCTTAAGAAACTCCTCAAAAGTTCTATACTCAGGATTCACTTGCCTAAAATTAAACGCCCAATTCGCCAACACAACAATTAAATCCTTCCGCCCTTCCTGAGCCAGCCCATTCAAATGCTTAGGCAATTCCCATTGACGATTCGAAAACAATTTGCGCGACTTATCCCAAGTTTCATCTTCATCAACCCTTTTTTTCAAAAACAAAAGCTGACCAGTACTTTGGGAATTCGATTTAGCCAAATCGACTAAAGGCTTTGCAACCCCCATAAAGGTGTTCACAACCAATAAGTTTTTGGCAGCGCTATAAGCGACATTTAAAGCTTTTAGCAAGCCGCCTAAATTAGCGGTCACATACGCTGGATTTAAGCCGGTTGCTCTCGAAACGTGTGCACTTTGAATCTTGGGGGGCATCTGCCAGGCGACCAATCCGGGCAATGCATAAGCAAAAGTAGTGACACCATAAAAGGCTAACATCATGCCCATACTCGTTGCGGTCCCATCGTTGTCGCAGTTAGCGTTCGTCAAACCGGCGTAAAACAGTCGACTGTTTACCAGACAAGAAAAAATTTCCTTTTCACGCGGAAGTATTCGCTCAATCGCTTCCGCTATACGTTTCACATCTACAAACTGGGTGAATCTGGACCTGGCCATCGTCGCTAGCAAGTGGTCGTCCACACTCGTCTCAGGATAAACTACAGTGATTAGTTCGGCCCAATAGAGCATAATTGACGCTGCTTTTTCTACCTCGCCTCGTTCATAAGCCTCGCGCGCAGCATCTAAGATATGATTCAATGTGGGAAGAAATCGCTCAAAAATGGCACGAGCCATCTGAGCATCCATACCAAAACGCGCATTGAGTTGAACATATCCCTGGCTTAACTGAGTTTCCGCATTGCTCTTATTGGTAGCGCGCGTGAAATCGTTAATTGCTTGCTGAATATCATTGGAGCCCGGTTCGCTGACACCTAGGATCAATGCCTTTCCAAACTGGTCGTAAACACCACCCAGGACAGGGTGCACCTTTGTCAGTGGGCCTTTTAAATTTGTATGAAGCAGATTGGCTGACCAGGTGAGAAAAATGGATGGCAGGGGGATCCCAGTAGACTTTTTAATCTGCGATAGGCTTTGCCCCAAATACGCTCTATAGCCCAAGTCGGTTACAATCAAAGATAACGGAATCGGATTTAAGACCGCCGCATAATACGCTTGCACCTCAGGAAGTGCGTAGCCGGGGTCAATCCAACGCAGGTTTCCCTCTACGTTTTCTTTAAACTCAGGTGTAAAATAATCCATGCCACCTAAGACCGCTTCGAAGCACCAACGCAAGAAGCGGTCGTCAAGATATTCGGGGTCATATTGCCGGATATAGCTCAGCATGTTCGCCAGCATCGCCGACTGTACCGCCATAGTAGGCGCGCTTTTCATGGTAACCAGGCCAGGAACAATAACCGCTAGATAGCGAAACAAGTTGGTTCGCATGACAAGGCCCAGTTCACTCCATAATAGGCCTATCTCCATTTGCCGTCTTCTATGCAAATCGTAGCTCGTGGAGGTCAAATTAGCTGCCGGCTCGCCAATGTTCTGCACTAATTTGCGTGTGCGAGCTGCCAAATCAAATACTTGAGCGCGAGTCATCCCATCGGAGAAAGCTCGGTTTAAGGGCGTAATCGAAGCAGGCAATTTTCCGTTAACGTAAGATGCCAAGCCAGCACCAACGAGGCTTGTCATCAGAGGCCGCATAGAAACAACATGGTTTTCACGATGACTGTTACTTGCAGATTCGCCTAACGCCCAGATGGCAAGCACATCATGAACTCTCGCTTCTAACTGACCGTACTTTACAAGTTGCGTCTCAACATCTTTCAAACTAATCTTTTGAAATTGCGAACGTGCCTTGTCGTAAATTTCTAAATCATCAGGGCTATATTCTGGCAAGAACTCACTGAATAGATACACAGCAAAAGCCAGAGCGTCTGGTGTTTCGAGTGTAAACAAGGCATCGAAAATAGGCATCCAGCTGGCCATCGTCATGCGAGATTTGATGCTTTCAGTACTGTGCGCGCGCAAACTGGCACGATAAAAGTCGGTCATCGAAGTTTGGAATTCATCTGCAAACTCTGACTTAACTGGTGGAAATGCTGCATTATAAGCATCTTGTGTTTTCGCAGTAATTTTATCCTGTAAATGCTTACTAAAACCGTTGCGCAGGTTCGTTCCCTGCAGCGAAATCAGACCTTTGGTAAACGGGATATCTTCAAGAACGGTAAATCCCATTTCGGCCAAAAATGGTATGCCGTAATCAGCAACCAATGCCCATTGGGCATGAGACTCAGCAGCAAACATGATTGCTAGTCCTAAAGACAACAAAATCGCTCTAAAACCATACAACAAATGTCTCATACAGATGGACGCTATCCTATTTAATATAGGTGTCAATCGGGGCCAGTCTAAAACCCAAACGCCAAAAAGCCCGGCAGTTAACCGCCAGGCTCTCAAAAATGCGATCAAATGACCGAGAATTTAAGCTTTTTCAACAACTTTGAACAAGTCAGCGCGGGGCAATGTGGTCCCACGGGTGGCGAGTTGATTCTTTCTTTTTTTGCCAGCGCGTTTGGCCTTGCGATCACGAACGGTCCAAGTGTGTTTGGTAGGGGAAACCATAATTTTCAAAGCTCCTATTAGACAGGCCTATAGCACAGCTGATTATTTATGCTAGTGATGCTCTGCATGAAGATCCATGAGTATCAAGCCAAAGAGCTGCTCCGCCAATATGGGATTCCAACCTTAGAAGGACGCTTAAGCTCAACTTTAGATCAAGTGGTTAGCGCCAGTGATGCGCTCGGTTACCCTTGCGTGGTAAAAGCCCAAGTACACGCGGGCGGGCGCGGCAAAGGCGGAGGGATTAAGCTGGTAAAAAGCCGCCAGGAAGCTGAATCGGCCGCCGAAGCTCTGCTTGGCAAACAGCTGATTACCCCACAAACAGGGTCTGAAGGCCAAAAGATCAACTCTGTTTGGGTTGAGAAAGGCTGCGCGATTGCCAAAGAATATTATGCGGGGCTGGTTTTAGACCGCGCTAAAGGCCAAGTCTGCTTGATGGTCTCAGCGGAAGGTGGCGTGGATATTGAAGAAGTGGCCGCACATCATCCAGAAAAAATCTTAAAAGAATGGGTTAACCCTGCAACCGGCTTGATGGCTTATCAAGCTAGGCATATTGCGTATGATTTAGGCTTAACCGATGCACAAGCCAAAAAGCTCGCACCCCTTTTGGTCTCTCTATATACAGCTTATATCAGCACCGACGCCGCTTTGATGGAAATCAATCCGCTGGTGTTAACTAAGGCAGACGAATGGGTCGCCTTGGACGCCAAAATCGATTTCGATGACAATGCGCTGTTTAGACATAAAGGCATTGCACAGCTGCAAGACCCTTCCCAAGAAGACCCGAGAGAAACCATGGCTCAGCACCACGGCCTAAGTTATATCGCACTCGATGGCAACATCGGCTGCATGGTGAATGGCGCTGGTCTTGCCATGGCAACCATGGATATTATTAAGAAAGTGGGCGGCGATCCAGCGAACTTCCTAGATGTTGGCGGCAGTGCGTCTCAGCAAAAGGTGACCGAAGCGCTCAAAATCATCCTGCAAGACACCAAGGTCAAAGCCGTGCTCATTAACGTTTTTGGCGGCATTGCTAAATGCGATGTCATTGCCGCGGGCGTGGTAGCCGCCGTAGCTGAACTCGGGCTGCACATACCATTGATCGTTCGCCTGGAAGGCACCCATGTGATGGAAGGCCGAGAAATCCTAGCTAAATCAGGGCTTAAAATCATCCCTGCGGAAAACTTATTAGACGCTGCTCAAAAAGCAGTGAGCGCTGCGAGGTCACTATGAGCATCTGGGTTGGTTCAAACACACGTCTCATCGTCCAGGGAATCACCGGTTCAGCTGGCGCTTTCCATGCGGAGCAAATGCTCGAATACGGCACCAAAGTGGTGGCAGGCGTTACCCCTGGCAAAAAGGGCGAGCGCTTTTTAGGCAAAGTGCCCGTGTTCAATTCCGTTAAAGAAGCAGCCCAGGAAACACAGGCCAATGCTTCGATCATCTATGTCCCTGCCCCATTTGCAGCGGACGCGATTTTGGAAGCGATAGCGGCCGAGCTGGATTTAGTCGTCTGCATTACCGAAGGTATCCCCGTGCTAGACATGGTGAAAGTTAAAAGTGCCATGCAAGGCAGCAAGACGCGCCTGATCGGCCCAAATTGCCCTGGCATTATCACCCCTGATGAATGTAAAATCGGCATTATGCCTGGTTCGATTCACAAAAAAGGCAACGTAGGCGTGGTCTCCCGTTCAGGAACTTTAACCTATGAAGCGGTATACCAGCTCACTCAGCTAGGCCTAGGGCAGTCAACTTGCGTAGGCATTGGCGGCGATCCAGTCAACGGCACGAACTTTGTTGATGTGTTGAAAGCTTTCCAAGCAGACAGCGAAACACACGGCGTGGTCATGATCGGCGAAATCGGCGGTACCGCGGAAGAAGAAGCCGCAGACTACGTCAAAAGCCACATGAACAAGCCCGTTGTCGGCTTTATCGCCGGCAGCACCGCCCCTGAAGGTCGCCGCATGGGTCATGCGGGCGCGGTGATTTCAGGCGGACAAGGTACGGCCAAAGACAAAATCAAGGCCTTCGAACAAGCTGGGATAGCCATCGCCCCCACCCCAGCGGAGATAGGAATCACTTTCCGTGAGCACTTTAAACCAAATCGCTGAGAACAAGCGCGCGCGCTTTGACTACAGCATCATTGATACCTACGAATGCGGCATGGTCCTGGTGGGCAGTGAGGTAAAATCACTGCGCGCCCGCCATGTTAATTTCGGCGATGCCTATGCTTTGCTCAAAAATCATGAAGTTTTTCTACTAGGCCTTAAAATTGAGCCCTACACCCATGGCACGCACGAAAACCATGAAACCGATCGCACTCGAAAACTGCTGCTCAATCGCAAAGAAATCAAAAAAATCGAGAGAGACACCGCCCGCAAAGGTTTATCGCTCATTCCATTAAAACTGTATTTTAAAGATGGCCGAGCGAAAGTATTAATCGCTATCGCAGAAGGTAAAAGCAAGGGCGACAAACGCGACACGATTAAGCAACGTGAAGCAGATCGCGAAGTCGCACGTGTGATGCATCGTGGGCAGCGGTAAACAGGAATGACATTCATTCTACCCTATTGCAAATATTAACACGTGATTTAATTGTATAAAATGCGCATATTAATCTTAGCATTTTTATCTTCTGCCGCGATTTTTGGGCAAGCTGATGCCAGTAGCGAACCATTACCATTTAAATCCGCTGCTAATAAGTGGGGCATCAGTACCTCGATCCTATTAGACGTTTCCGCAATGTGGCTTTTGCCATTGCCCGCATTGGAAGCTAAAGTATCGATCCCGTTGGGGAGAAAGTGGCAGCTGACCGTACCTGTGCGAATGTATGCCTTTGATTTGCCGCGTTCATGGATAGATACAAGGGATAGTTCTCAAATTCATTGTTTTGACATATCTTCTGGTATTGGTATTCGCAAAAGTTGGACTCTTTTTAACTGGCGCCGTGTAGAAATGCTCTATTTTCTAGAACCCAGCCTCAGGGCTGGCTATTACTCATATTATCAACAAGGTGGCTGGATTGGCGGATACGTTCAGCATGGTATTTTGATGGATCTTTTCAACGGGCTCACGTTTGGCGTAGGCGGCGGCTTATCAGGCGGTATATTTATTAAATCATGGCCCTTCTTCAATGTCGAATTCTCCACGACTTTTGGTTACTCCTGGTAGCAGGTTACGACTGTCATCGAATTGCTTGAGCTGCGCCAAAAGGCCGTCCCAGGTTTGCTCAAAGGACCTGTTCTCTCCGACTAAGTTGATAGAGTTCCATGCGGATTTCAGCACCAAAGGTTCGAAACTAGAAACATGTTCAAAAAACGATTTTGGCCTAGGCGTGCGGCGGACCTGAAAAGTGGTTTGAATTGCGGCAGCCAGTCTTTCAGGGTCTTTGCAGATCGGAAACAACTCGATCAAATCAAAAATATCTTTAGCCCGCGAATTACTGGCACCACGTTTGCAGAGCGTCTCCAATTTTTCAGCAAGGATGCTTTCAGGCGGATATATCATCCATGAAATGGGTGTGTCGGTAGGCATGAGCGAAACCATCTTTTGCGGCTGCAGCGTGTCCGGAATTCGGTCGCCGATACCAATATCTAAATGCAGCCGCGACAGCTTATGGATTTGACTTGGCTCGGGCACGTTGCCAATCTGAAAAGCACAGTCAAATCGATAACCACCACCGTATTCCTGGTCAGTCGTTAAGTCTTTTATCTTGATATCACCGTACCAAAACTCGTCCTTCAAATCCGTCGAAAGCGCCTTATACGTATATCCCACCAAATCCATATCCGGCAGATCCATCGCGGAAGCATCGATATCGCGTGTAAATCTCGGATGAGAAATGGTCTTGAACAAAACGAAACCACCTTTAAAAATTAAGTGCTTTTGCAAAATCGGATGTGATTCTAAACGTGCAACAATGCGCTCAAGACCTAAAAGAACACGAAGCTGGTTAACATGCAGCTGTTGAGTCTTCGCTAATATTTTTAGCTTCTGATTAATATTCAAAGTAATACCTCAATTACAGGCAAAAGCCGCTTTAAAACACCCAGCTGACTCGCCATATTAATGACGGCGTTCAAAGTCGTTTTTTTCTCTGCCAGCGCTTGTTTCAAAGCCTGAATACCCAATATTTTACCAACATAACGTGGTTTTACAATGGCTTCAATCAAAGTTCTTTCAAGCGAAGTAATTCGAAACCCCGATATCGTCACAATACCGATTTCCAACTGCAAGTTTGCCACTCTAATTAATCTCAAATCAGTATGCTTAGATCGTTTAACTTTCGGCACCATAATCCATGTCTGTCGTGGAATTTCATCTGTCAGCTGGTAGTAAACCAACGCTGACAAAGAACATATAACGCTCGGATCCCCGACCCGAGTTAATGCTGACCTGAATATTTCTTCTTCATTATAATCGTCACCTGCGGCTTGAAAGATTCCTCTCTCCCTTTGCTCAATCAGACCCTTTTTTAGCCAAAATCGTAGTTGCGCATAAGAAACGCCTACTGACCGGGCGATCTCAATTGAAAAGGGTCCATGGCTGAGTTTGGCAGGAAGTATCGGCATTAGAACATAAAAGTGACACAAGTTTACAAAAGTGTCAATTTTATCATTAATACGCAGTTTCTCGAATCATAAATAGACACCACTCCAGTAATGGCGTGCAAAATAGGAGTGGTCTATTTTTGGAACCCCATGTTCATCGCGTGAAGGTCTCTTTCCCGGTACTTCTCAGCACCTGACCATTTGGCAGGGTAATGGAGTCGGCATGTAGGGCATGGCCCTCGCGCCAGGTGATGGGCTCAGCGCCATACAAGGTATCGCCGACTAAAGGGTGGCCGATTGAGGCTAGGTGTACGCGAATTTGGTGGCGTCGCCCGCCTATGATTTTTACGCCGATGCGGGAATGCCCTCTCCCGACTTTGGCAGTGCCAGGGAGAGGGGTGACTTCTGTTCGTGCAGGTTGGGGTTTGCCTCGGTAGTATTTATTTTTTGGGGTTATGGCCAACATTTTGGCTTGGTTTTTGGGGTGATGGGCAATCGGGTAGTCGATTACCAGGGGGGCTTTAATTTCGCCCTCTACCAATGCGACATATGTTTTTTCAATTTGGCCCTTTGAGAACGCTTCACGCAGGCGCGTGTAGGCTTCTTTGGTGCGTGCAAATACCAGTAGCCCCGAGGTGCCAGTGTCTAGGCGATGGGCCATACCGCCTTCTAAAGGGTTATCTGAGGCGGTTTTAATTTCAGGATAAAGCTCACAGACGACCTCTAATGCGCTGGTACCTGTCGAGTCTTTTAGCGGATGAGACGGCATGCCTGCGGGTTTATCCACCACTACACAATCTTCATCGCTATAAACCACACAGATAGACATCTGTTGTCATTAGCACCATTTTTTGCCATTGAGGACCTCCTATGACTTCAATTCAAAATGCACTAGAAGCCCTTTCAGCTGGTAGACCCATTATCTTAGTGGACGATGAATCTAGAGAGAATGAAGGCGATTTAGTGTTGGCGGCTGAGAAAGCGACGTCAGAGTCTGTAAATTTTCTGATCCAACATGGCAGCGGCATTGTCTGTATTACCATCACAGAAGAACAAGCCAAACGGATGGGACTGCCACAGATGGTTCCGCCCAATAGCAGCAAGAGCCATTTTGTTGCTGCTTTTACTGTTTCAGTCGAAGCGGCCGTAGGCGTTACCACTGGGGTGTCAGCTTCAGATAGAGCAAAGACTATTTTAGCGGCCGTAAACCTTTCGGGAAAGCCGGATGATTTATCCAGGCCAGGGCATGTTTTCCCCCTTCAGGCTAGAAACGGTGGCGTTCTCGAGCGGCCTGGTCACACCGAAGGCTCTGTCGATTTAATGCGCCTTGCCGGGCTAAATCCTGCAGGCGTTATCTGTGAACTCATGAACGCAGACGGCACCATGTCTCGTATGCCGGAGATTACCCAGTTTGCGAAAACGCACGATTTAGTTATTGTATCCATTCAAGATCTAATCAATCACAGGAAAAATCTATGAGATTTGCCATTATCGCTAGCCGATTTAATCAGTTTATTGTCGATCAATTGGTTAAAGGCGCTCAAAACGTATTAGAGGGCCAAGTCACTCACGATATCATTTGGGTACCCGGCGCTTTAGAAATTCCGATTGTCGCTCAAAAAGCCGCAAAAAGCGGCCAATATCAAGCACTCGTTTGCTTGGGCGCTGTGATTAAAGGCACTACCCACCACTATGAACATGTTTCGAGGGAAGTCCATCAAGGCATTACCCGAGTTTCTTTAGACTGTGGCCTTCCTGTCACCATGGGCGTGTTGACTGTGGAAACCATGGCTCAAGCCATCGAACGTGCTGGCGGCACTTGTGGCAACGTCGGCGCAAATGCAGCATTGGCTGCGCTTGACGTGGCCAAAACCATCGAAAAATTGGGAGCGAAATCATGACCAGCGCTAGGCACAAAGGCCGCGAATGCGCGCTGCAAATCATGTATCAAGTCGACGGCGGAGCACCTGCTCCTAGAGCCATCGATGATTTTTTCGAACACTTCGCATTTTCCGATGAAGGCCGTGAGTTTGCCGCTTCCTTGGTTGACGGCACCACATCGCACCAAGCCGAAATCGATGTCAAAATCGGTGAACATAGCGACAAATGGCGTGTAGACCGCATGGCAGTGGTGGACAGAAATATTTTAAGATTGGCTGTATTTGAACTTTTTCATGCACTTGACCCACAACCTCAAAAAGTCGTTTTAAATGAATGGATCGAAGTGGCGAAAAGATATGGCGCTGAGCATTCCAGTGCGTTTGTGAATGGCATTTTAGACAGTATGATATGAAACGTGATTATTATGAAATCTTAGGCCTGCAAAAGACGGCCTCTGACAAAGAAATTAAAACCAACTACCGCAAGCTCGCGCATGAATTGCATCCGGACAAAAACAACGGCAATCGCGAAACGGAAGAGAAGTTTAAAGAAGCAACCGAAGCCTATTCGGTCCTATCTAACGCAGAAAAACGCGCGCGCTATGACCGCTTTGGGCACGCCGGTGTTGGCTCAGCCCCTCAGGATAACTACGGCGTTAACATCGAAGATATTTTCGGTGATATCTTTGGCGATATTTTCGGCGGGGGCCAACGTTCGGGCGGCAGACAAAGAGGCCAAAGAGGCTCAGACCTCAGATATGACCTCTTAATTAGTTTCGAAGAAGCTGCCTTTGGCATGGAGCGCGAAATCACCATCAAGCGCCGCGAAGCGTGCGATGCTTGCCAAGGAACCGGCGCCAAAGCCGGCAGCAAACCGACAGGTTGTAAAACCTGCGGTGGTATTGGCGAAGTGCGCATCAACCAAGGCTTTTTCGCGGTCGCACAGACTTGCCCCACCTGTAGGGGCAGCGGCCAGGTAATCGCTAACCCTTGTATCGAATGCCGCGGCAATCGCCTCAAAGAAGTATCGTCCAAGCTCAAAGTCAAAGTCCCGCCTGGCGTGGATGAAGGCGTTAAGCTCAGATTTAACGGCGAAGGCAACGCAGGCTTAGACGGCGGCCCTAGGGGCGATTTATACGTAGTTTTAAATGTTCGAAAGCATCCGCTCTTTCAGCGGGACGAATTTGACGTGGTCTGCGACCTGCCAATCTCCTTTGTTCAAGCCACATTGGGCGCCGAAATCGAAGTTCCGACTTTGCATGGCAAGGCGCCTTTGCACGTACCTGCTGGAACTCAGACAGGCCATGTGTTTAAGTTGGTGAACAAAGGCATCCCGCATTTACGCTCGCGCTCGGGTGAAAAAGGTGACCATTTGGTTCGTGTAACTGTGGAAACGCCTAAAAAACTTAGCTCTGAACAAAAAGAATTGCTGAAACAGTTTGCTTCTCTCAGCGGAGAAGATAATTTACCCTCTCATAAAAGCTTCTTTGACAAAGTCAAAGAACTCTTTGGCTAAAGGAATGATATGACCTGGAACGAAAATAGTGATTTTGCCTCGCTTTTGAATGCTTCTGAAGACGTACAAAGGCTTGAATTACAACCTGGCGACAAAGTTCGGGGAAAGATCATTCACTTGTCAAAAGATACTGCTTTTGTGGCCTTAAGCGCCAAGAATGAAGCCATGATCTCGCTCACCGAACTCACCAACCCCGAAATCGGCCAAGTGGTAGAAGCCACGGTAGCATCGATGGATGACCAAATTTGGCTGACCAAAAAAGGCAGCAAAGCAGCTGGTCCAAGCGGCACCTTGGTGGAAGGCAAAGTGGTTTCGGTGAACGGCGGCGGCGTAGAAGTCGACATCGCCGGTCAAAAAGCTTTTTGCCCCATGGGTCAGCTTGATATTAACTACATCGAAGACCCCAAGCAATTTATTGGCCAGACGCTTTCTTTTATTGTTACACAATCGAATGGCAAACAAATCACCTTGAATCGTAAATCGCTCATGCAAAAAGAGCGCGCTGAAAAAACACGTGAATTGCTCAGCAAACTTCAAGTGGGCGATAAAGTCGAAGTGCCAGTCTCAAGAATCGCTGATTTCGGCGTATTCGTGAACTTGGACAGCGGCATTGAGGGCCTGATTCCTCAGTCTGAACTAGGTTTTGGTAAGCTAACCGTGGGCGATAAAGTCGTTGCGCAAATCATGAAGATCGAGCCAGACCACAAGCGTCATGGCCAAATGCGCATTTCGCTTTCATTGAAAGCCGCACTGCCTAATCCTTTCGAAACTTACGGCGCATCTTTGGTCACTGGCGCTCAACTGGAAGGAACCGTGGCGCGCCTTGAACAGTACGGCGCGTTCGTATCGCTATTTCCAGGCCTAGATGGGCTGATTCATATTAGTGAGTTTAGCGCCAAACGCATTAGACATCCGGAAGAAGTGGTGAAAGTGGGCGATAAAGTGACTGTGCGTATCTTGGAAGCAGACCCGGTGACTAAGCGCGTGTCGCTGACATTGCGTGAGCCAGGGTCGGAGTCTGAGCAAGTAGCGCCAGAGCAACCCAGTCACAAGCCATCTCAAGTGAAATCCCTGGGTACCCTGGGCGATTTGATGAAAAAAATGTGACCTCACCCCCGACCCCTCTCCAGGTTCTGGAGAGGGATTTAGGGTGAGGTTCCCGAGGTTTTATGAGCCATTCTGAACATCGACTCCTTCGACAAACGCTTCAAAATTTTGTCTCTAAAGAAATCGAGCCTGGCGCATTGGTCCGTGATCGAGACGAGCATTTCGACCTAGCGCTTTTTAGAAAACTCGCGTCCGTTGGCCTTTTAGGCATCACCGCACCTGCCGAATTCGGCGGCTCCGATATGGACCCCTTAGCCGCCGTCATCGCTCACGAAGAACTTTCCTATTCAGACCCCGGCCTATGCCTGGCCTACCTAGCTCATGCAATGTTGTGCGTGAATAATATCGCTAACAACGCCAGCGTAGAGCAAAAAGCCAAGTACCTGCCCAAACTATGCTCCGGTGAGTGGGTGGGCTGCATGGCCATGTCTGAGCCCGGCGTTGGCACAGATGTTCTTGGCATGACCACCACCGCCACCCTTCAAGGCGACCATTATATTGTCAACGGCCGCAAGATGTGGATTACCAATGGCGTGCTGGACAACGACAGCGCCCCGGCCGATGTTGTCTATCTCTACGCCAAAACCGGCACCAAGTTATCCACTTTTATCATTACCCCAGACTGCCCCGGCTACAGCGTGGGTCAGAAAATCAAAGGCAAAACCGGTATGCGGGCATCCAACACCGCCGAGTTGGTATTTGAGCAATGCCAAGTTCCCATGGCCAACCGCGTAGGTGAAGAAGGCGCTTCCATCAAGCACATGATGAAAAACTTGGCTATGGAACGCCTAACACTGGCAGCCATGGGCCTAGGCATCGGCCGGCGATCGCTCAAGATTATGATCAACTATGCCAACGAGCGCACAGCTTTCGGCAAAAAGCTTACCGAGTTTGGCCAAATTCAGCAACACATCGCGGATAGCTATGCCGAATATCAAGCTGCTCGTGCATATGTTTACGAAACTGCCCGAGGCAACATGAGCCGTTTAGACAGTGATGGGGTTAAACTAATCGCGGCTCGGATGGCGAAAAAACTAGCCGATTCAGCCATGCAAGTCTTGGGCGGCAACGGATATGTCGCGGAATATGTTGCAGAGCGCCTATGGAGGGATGCTAAGCTGTTAGAAATTGGTGGTGGCACCTTAGAGGCGCACCAAAAAAACATTGCGGTAGACTTAAGCAAAGCGGGGGATTTAGATTTATGTGGAGGTTTGGACTAGCAGCACTCGGGGCGATATTTTTTATCAATTGTTCTACGACCATCACGTGTAATCCGGAGTTAGGCCCAACGGCAGCTGGATGTCCAGCCTCAGCTCCAGTCTGCGATCCCAACGGGATTTGCAGAAAACTATGTTTTGGTGATGACAATGGTTGTCCAGATGCTGGCACTGTTTGCGACACCAGCGTTTCATCACAATTTCAAAATCAGGTACAAATCTGTCAAACAAGTTGCAGTGGCTCAAATCCCTGTGCCGAAGTAAACGGGCAGCCTCAGGTTTGCTTTACTTATCAACTAAAATCGACCGGCGGAGACCCCCCTCCACCGGTGGGTATCTGTAAAAGAGCGATGCCTGGCTATAATGTTGGGAATACCTATGCTTGGTGTCAGCTCCCGTTTCAACCTCTGGACATTGGCGGTGCAGAATATTATTGTGGTGCACCGGTCAGTAGCGATGTGGTCGGCCAACCCGCGAAGACACTTTTAACTGGACGCCATTAATACCACCTGCAACAAGAGAAAATGCATTTTTTCGTAATTATTTTTTTATTATTAGCAGGCTGTAAAACCGTCGCTCCCATTGCAACTCCTCGGGCAAACATTGGTATCCAAGTGCGTTCGTTAACATCGGGGAAAGTTCTATACGAACAAAATCCCAATGAGCTTTTTATACCTGCCAGCACACTTAAAATTTTTACCGTGGCTACAGCGTTGGCGATTTTAAAGCCATCTTATCAATTTGAAACGAAGGTCTATTATCACCAAGGCGATTTGTACCTGCAAGGCAGTGGCGATCCGGAGTTTTCGACGCATCGCTTGAGCGATATCAGTGCTCGTATTAAGCAACTGGTCAAAGAGCCCATCCAAAATATTATTGTGGATGATTCCGTTTTCGACCGCAACTATTTTGGTTTAGGTTGGGAAGACGAAGATATGGGCAAGGGTTTCGCAGCGCCCATTTCCGGCATTAATGTCGACTATAATCGATTGGTGCTGACTTTTTTGCCAGGCGGGAAAGTCTTGCTAGAGCCGTTCACCAAATATGTCACTCTGACCACCACCAAAACAACTTACGAGCTTAAGGGGCTGGGAATTGCTGTCCAAGGCACCATCCCCAAAGTGACCCGCCCTCAGTACAAAACTTATGCCATCATGAATCCGCCGGATTGGGCTGGCTTTCTATTTAAAGAACAACTGCAAAAAGCCGGGGTAAAGGTAAAGGGCGAAATCCAAGAAGGGTTTGTGCCGTCAGGTCTAACGCCCATCACCACCTCTTTCTCGCCCTATCTGTCAGAAATGCTGATCAACTACACCAAGTTCTCACGCAATTTGGGCAATGAAGCGGTACTGAAAACCTTAGGAAATGGGCATTTTGAACAAGGTCTGCAAAAAATAGAAGACTTCGTAGGGCTGGGACACCGAATCGTCGATGGCTCTGGATTATCAAGGCAAAATGCAATTACCCCTGCCCAAATGACCGCATTTTTGGTGAGAGTTGCCAATGATTTTCAAATCGCTCCTGAATTTACCGCCGCACTACCCATCGCTGGCCAAGATGGAACTCTGAAGAATGTGTTTCTCGCAGAGTCCTTTAAAGGCAAAATCCGGGCTAAGACGGGTTATATGACGGGCGTTAAAGCCCTCACAGGGTATTTCCGCACCAAAACCAGCGAAACCGTGGCTTTTACGGTCTTTGCGAACGAAAATAAAAGCACATCTCATGAGCTTCAGCGTTGGCTGGAGCATATTTTGGGATCGCTCTAACGGTGTGATAGACTTTCAATCAAATCGCATGTTAAGATTAGAATATATAATTTATGCACCAATCTGGAAGCTTAAAACAAGTCATTAAGACATCCTGGCCCTTGGTCATGGGGATGCTCTCGTTCACTATCATGGATCTCACCGATACCATCATGGTGGGACAACTCGGCATTAAGGAACTTGCTGCGGTGGGCATGTCCACCTCAGTGATGTTCTTAATCAACTCGTTTTTTATCGGCTTTTTTGAAAGCGTGAAGATTGTGGTGTCCCAGGCCGTAGGTGCTGAGCAGCCTAAAGTGGCCACCCAGGCGGGCTGGCAAGGGCTGATTCTCGCTTTTCCGATTGGCTTTTTAGTGGTCTGCATTACATTTTTTAGCCCGCTTATTTTTGATATTTTTGGCGCGCCAGAAAGTTTGCAGGTAATGAGTCAGGAGTATTTTAACTTAAGACTCTGGGCATCCCCTTTTTGGTTTGTGACGCTGGCTCTGTCTAGTTATTATCAAGGCACCGGCAACATGAAGCTACCCATGCAGGTCAACATCTTCATGTGCGTATTTAACGTCTTGGCCAGTCAGGTATTGATTTTTGGGCTGGGGCCAATCCCCGCTTATGGCATCTTTGGCTCTGCTTACGCGACCGTTATTGCGGACGTACTGGGCATGATGATTATCCTGGGCAAGTTTTTAAAGACTTTTGGCGTGCAGTTAAAGATCCGTTTTGGTTTGATCAAAAAATTATTGGTTTTAGGTATACCGGTAGGAATTCGCTGGCTTTTAGATACCGGCGGGTGGACTTTTGTCATTGTACTGATTGCGAGGTTGGGTGAAACACCACTTGCGGCCAATCAAATCGCCACCAAGATCATGTCATTGAGCTTGTTGCCAGTTTACGGCATCTCCGAGGCAGCTTGCGTTTTAGCAGGGCAATGTACAGGGGCTCAGGATTTTCCAGCGCTCAAGCGCTCTTATTGGTCTACCATACAGCTTTCGGTTACCATTATGGCAGTGACGGGTTTGGTGTTTTTGCTGTTGCCGATGCCATTGGTTTCACTGTTTCAGAAAAACACCGAAGTTTTAGAAATGGCCTGCCAAATTTTGATGCTGGTTGGTGGCTACCAAATTTTGTCAGCGTTTTCGCTGGTTACAGCTGGCGCCCTCAATGGCACGGGTGACACCAAGTTCACCATGGTTTTGCTCATTATGAGCAGCTGGTTTGTGATGGTGCCTTGTGCCTATCTGTTTGGCATCACGCTTGAGATGGGCGTTTTTGGCATGTGGCTGTCGCTCATTGCTCACGAAGCGGTGTTGGTATTGGGAACACAGTGGCGCTTCCATTCCGGGCGGTGGAAAAACCACCAAGCGATTGCGATCACCACGCCCGCCAAGGAAACAATCTGACTGGTGGTCAATAGGCCACTTAGCCAAAAACCACGTTCGGTATCACCGCGGACATATTCGAGAGCGAAGCGTAGAATCGAGTATAAAAATATATAGCTCATGAAAACTTGGCCGTGCGCGCGTTTATGGCCACGGATAACCACCAATGCGGCAAAGATAATCAAGGAACCCACGCCTTCGGCTATTTCACTGGGGAACAAAAGCGGCGTTTGCAGACCGAGCCTGAAGCCTTCAACAGCCATCATGCGGTACGGGTAGCTGCCTGCTTCGTAAATCATGCCCAAAGGCAACCAACTAAAAGGCGCCCCGAAGCAGCAGCCTTGCGCAATGCAACCCGTGCGAGCGAAAATCATCGCCACCGGAACGCCTAAGGCAAGCGCATCGAAAAACGGCGCCCATTTCAGCCCGCGTTGGCGGCAATAGATAACCGCCGTTACGATGGCACCTATAAATCCACCAACATAATGCGCGCCGCCGCGCCAAATGGCCAAGCAAGCGGGAAACTTGATGCCGGAGCTTAAAATCACAAATGGTTGTTCGAAGAACATTTCGCGATAGTTAACGATGACATACAGCATCCAAGCGCCAAGCATGCCACCGAGCAGCGCCCAGAAGGCGTAATCTTGGACTTCGTGGTAAAAGCGACCTTCTCTCTTCGCTTGGGTGCTGGAGATGTATAAAGCGAGCAGAAAGCCGATGAGGACCATCACGCCATAGGTGCGAACAGGCCAATCGATGATGGGGATCATAAACAGATTTGGATGCATGGAAGGTACGATAAAAGCTTTAAAGGATAGATAGCAAGCGTTTTTGAGAGACCTCACCCTAAATCAATCCGCTTTTTCTCCCCTCTCCAGGTACTGGAGAGGGGCTGGGGGTGAGGTTACTGCCCTACCGTAATTCCCTCAATCTGTTTTTCTTCGCGATATTTATCCGCTTCTTCTCTGGTTTTAAAACCATGGATACGCACCCGGTACATGCTGCCTTTGCCCGGAATTTCCGCTTGCACCAATTTGGCCGCATGTCCCTTTTTCTGCAAACGTTTTACCAATTCTTCCCCCGCACTGCGACTTGGCAATGATGCCACCTGGATCGCATAAGGTGAGCCTGTACCTGCGGGCAGTGATTCTTTAATCACCGACTTCACCGAATCAGGCGTCTCGTTGCCCAGCACCTTGGCCAATGCTTGCGCCATTCTGTCTGGCGATGGCTTTTCTACAGGCAATGGCGCCGGCGGAGGCTGCATCGGCGATACCGGCACGCTAACTTCCGCTTCGGAGCTCACCGCTTCTGGTGGCTCATCGCTTGGCCTTTTAAGCAACTCGCTATAATAAGTATATTTCAGCTCATCTTGAACCGCCTTAAGCGCCTTTTCACGATTCACCGGGGTGTCATCGTTTGAAATAGTCCCCCCAGAGGCGGTCCATCTGCCGGCGATGAAAAACAGGCCCAGTAAAACGCCGAATCCAGCGATGATTAAACCTTGTCTAAGCATGCATCGACTCCGGCGCAGAAATTCCCAGCAAGCTGAGCGCATTGGCCAAAACTTGTTTCAATGCAGATACCAACGCCAAGCGCCCTTGAGTTAGCTCTACATCATCGGAGATAATTTTCTCACTGTGGCGATACTGTGTGAAATACGCATGAAACTCGCCAATTAAATCCTGGCAATAAAACAGAACGCGATGCGGTTCCATGTGATGCGCTGCAGTCAGAATAACATCCGGATATGCAGCCATCTTTTTCAACATGTTCCGCTCTTCAGGTAATACCAACCGTTTCAAAGCTTCGGTGTTAACCCCCAAAAACTCTGCTTTCGATAAGATGGTCGCCATCCGGGCATGCCCATACTGCAAGTAAAACACTGGATTATCGCTGCTTTGACTCAGAGCCAGGTTCAAATCAAAATCAAACTGCGTATTAGGCGAGCGCATCAAGAAAACCACCCGCGCCACATCGATGCCGACTTCTTCAATAAACTCTTTGAGCTCGATGATTTGACCAGAGCGTTTAGAGAAACGCATCTCTTGGCCATCTTTGAGCAACTTCACCATTTGCACTAAGAGAAAATCGAGTTTTTTGTCGTCTAAACCTAGCGCCCGCATACAAGCACGCATTCGGGGAACATGACCTGCATGGTCTGCCCCGAACACATCGATTAATCGGTCAAACCCGCGTTCAAATTTTTCCTGGTGATAAGCGATATCGGCTGCCAAATAGACAGATGTGCCATCTTTCCTGAGAATAATTCGGTCTTCTTCATCCCCGAACTGACTGGTCTTTAAAAAAGTTCCGCCAATTTGCTGATGCGCGTACTGAGCTGACTTGCTCTCCTCGCGGCGAACTTTGTCGCTGGTGCCTTCTGCCTCACTCGCTTCATAGAGCATGCCACGTTCCCGGTAGCGTTCGATGGCATGCTCGATCGCATTCTTGTCATGCAAGGACTGTTCGGAATACCAAGAGTCGAACTCGATGCCTACGGACTTGAGCGTTTCTTTAATATTAGCTAGATTTTCCGCGATGCCGACTTCGATGCATCTTGGCAAATAGTCATCTCTATCCAGCCATTTGTCGCCATCGAGTGCTTTTAGCTTCCGAGCGATTTCGATAACATACTCACCCGGGTAGGAATCTTTGCCCAGCTCAATCGTTCGGCCAAAAAGCTCTTGGTACCGAGCATAAACGGTTTTGCCCAAGGTCTGAACTTGGTTGCCCGCATCGTTGATATAAAACTCACGGGTCACATCAAAGCCGGCGGCTTTCAAAATGCGTGCCACACCATCACCTAAGAAGGCAGGCCTTGCATGGCCCAAATGCAGCGGTCCGGTCGGGTTTGCCGAAACAAACTCAATCAAAACTTTTTGGCCATTTTGCGGGTGAACGCCATAATGCGCGCCCTGCTCAAGCACGTGAACAGCTACTTTTTGCAGCGCAGCATTTGAAACGCGAAAGTTAATAAAGCCAGGTCCAGCTATATCTGCCGATTCGATCAAAGCGACCGGATCTTTAAGATTGCTGATTAGTTTGCCCGCAACTTCGCGCGGCGGCATGCCGACCAATTTGGTCAACACCATGGCAAGATTGGTGGCGTAATCGCCGTGATCCGGATTTTTAGGTAACTCAACGGTAAAATTGACTGTTTGGATTTCAGGCCAAAGCGCCAAAACTGTATCTTGCAAAACCTGCTTAATCGCTTGCTCAATCATAAATATCCTGTTGTTTGACACCTACACCTATGTTTCAAAGTGTCCAAGCTTTTTCTGCTTTACACTCACATACTGTGCGGCCTGCTCCGATACCAGCTTCGCAGTCGACTGCTCTCTCACCACTCTAAAACCGGCCTGTTGCAATCCCTGAACCTTCAGTGGATTATTGGTCAAAAGCCGAACCGATAAGACTTCAAGATAGCTCAGCATTTCTGCAGCCAAATTATAATCTCTGGCATCTACGGGAAGCCCCAAAGCTTCGTTCGCATCCACTGTGTCCAGGCCATTTTCCTGCAAGGCGTAGGCTTTGATTTTATTGCCTAGGCCAATACCACGACCTTCTTGCCTGAGATAAAGCAATACACCGCGCTCGCATTTTTGAATCCTATCCAAGGCGGCGTCCAATTGCTGTTTGCAATCACACTTTTGGGAGTCAAACACTTCACTGGTCAGGCATTCCGAATGAATGCGGCACACCACATCTTCTGCACCCGCCAAAGCGCCCTTCACCATAGCCACATGCTCACGGCCCTCATCATCTCTAAAAATCATGCAGTTAAACAAACCATGCCGCGTGGGCAAAGTTGTTTGAGCATAGAAGCCAAGCCGCTTGACCATTGGCACTGCCGTGTCTATTTTAGAGGTGTGAGGATTTGATATGCCCATTTATGAATACCGTTGCAAATATTGCGCCAATCTAGAAGAAGTCCTTCAAAAAGCCAATGACCCCGCGCCGGACCAATGCCCTGCTTGTACACAAAAAAACGGCATGGAGAAAGCCATTAGCCACACTTCTTTTCAGCTAAAAGGCGGCGGTTGGTACAATGAGGGCTATGCGTCCGCAAAACCAGCTGCAGCTTGCGAGAAGCCAGGCTGTGGTACGGTCAAAGCCCCCTGCCAAGCCGCCTAACTACCCTCCCACTCCGTGGGAGAGGGTAAAACTTTACGCTATCGTCACGCTCTTATCCAAATAAACATCTTGAATCGCGTTCAAAAGCTGCACACCTTCTTTCCGGCTTTTTTGAAACGCTTTACGCCCTGAAATCAACCCTGTCCCACCAGCCCGCTTATTAATTACCGCTGTCAGCACCGCCTGCTTCAAATCATCTTTCCCCGAAGGCCCGCCAGAATTAATCAGTCCCGCTCGGCCCATAAAGCAGTTAGCCAGCTGATACCGCGTCATATCAATCGGATGGTCTGTACAGATTTCCCCATAAATTGCTTTAGAAGTCTTGCTGAAATTAAGCGCCGTAAAGCCGCCGTTTCTATCAGGCAGCTTTTGTTTAATAATATCCGCTTCAATGGTAACGCCTAAATAATTCCCCTGGCCAGTCAGATCCGCCGCGCCCTCGTAATTAATCCCATCTTTGGTAAACGCCGGGTTACGCACGTAGCACCATAAGACCGTAAACATCCCAAGCTCATGTGCTGCCGCAAAGAGATCGCTGATTTCTTGAAGCTGCCGCTTAGAATTTTCCGATCCCCAATAAACCGTTGCGCCAACGCCCACACAACCCATGTCAAACGCACGCTGCGCCGTGGTGAAGCAAACCTGGTCAGGCTGATTCGGGTAAGACAAAAGCTCACTATGATTCACCTTAAGAATCATCGGAATCTTATGCGCGTATTTGCGGGCCACAGCGCCTAAAACGCCATAAGTGGTCGCAACCGCATTGCAACCCCCTTCAATCGCAAGCTCCAAAATATTCGCCGGGTCAAAATAATCTGGGTTCGGGCCAAAAGATGCGGCGGCAGAATGCTCGATGCCTTGATCTACAGGCAAAATGCTGACGTAGCCTGTACCGCTTAAGCGACCGTGATGATACAAGGAAGCTAAATTTCTCAAAACCGTTGGTGTTCGATCGGTCTGAGACATCACCCGATCAATAAAATCTGGACCTGGCAGATGCAAACGTTCTTTTCCAATCGTTTTGCATTCATAATCAAGCAAAGAAGCATCAGCGCCAAGCACTTGGTGAATAGAAGTCATGACGCTTTCGTACCGCAACAACGAGCCCATTGTCCAGGGGCACAAAAAAAGGCCCCCGAAGGAGCCCTTTTTCTCGTAACCAAATTCGAAATTTTATCGTTTCGAGTATTGGAAGCGTTTACGTGCACCAGAGCGACCGTATTTCTTACGTTCCACCATACGAGAGTCACGTGTCAAAAAGCCGCCTTTCTTCAAAGCAGGGCGATGTTCGCTATCGTTCATCACGCTCAAAGCTCTGGAGATACCGTGACGAACGGCATCGGCTTGACCAGACAATCCGCCACCGCAAACCGTTGCAGTCACATCAAAGTGACCAACGGTTTCACTGGCTTCGAATGGTTGGTTGATCATCATCTGCAGCACTTCACGGCAGAAGTAAGCGCGGCTGGCGCGACCGTTCACGGTGATGACGCCTGTACCTGGCTTCAACCAGACACGAGCAGCAGCAACCTTTCTACGGCCAGTTGCATAAAATTTTGTATTTGCGTTTGTTGTCATGGGTTAGGCCACCTTTTTAGAAGAGAAAGTAATCGTTTTAGGTTGTTGGGCAGCATGAGGATGCTCAGTTCCGACATAGACCTTCAGCTTCTTTAGCATTTCGCGACCTAAAGGACCTTTTGGAAGCATGCCTTTGATAGCCGACAACATCACGCGTTCAGGATGTCTGTCACGCTGTGCTGCTGGGGTAATCGAGCGCTCACCACCTGGAAAGCCGGTATAGTGCCAGTAAAGCTTTTCTTGTTCTTTTTTACCAGTAAATCTGGCTTTATCTGCATTCACAACCACCACAAAATCACCTGTATCTAGGTGGGGTGTGTAAATGGCTTTGTGCTTACCTTTCAAAACGGAAGCAATACGGCTTGCCAAACGTCCAACCACGGCATCCGTGGCATCAACCAGAAACCACTGACGGGTGATCTCTTTCTCTGAAATACTAGGGGTCTTCATGTTAACATTTCCTACTCACGTCATCGTGACGCGTTACGGAGAAAGCAATTTGAGCGGTCCCAAATCGGTTTCCTCAAGTTTTTAAGTAGGTGGAACGTGCCCGCTTAAGCGATATTTGTCAAGCAGGAGACCTCACCCCCAGCCCCTCTCCAGCAACTTGAGAGGGGAGGAAATCAGGTTTTCAAGTCCCTCTCCAAGTTATTGGAGAGGGATTTAGGGTGAGGTTTTAGAAATCCCAAGAAGCGCCGGTGTATAGATCTAGACCCCAGCTGTCTTTATTTTGGAAGTTAGCAATGCGTGGTTTAACTTGAACAATGACCTTGCTGTAACCCATTGGGAAAACGATACCAACAGGCATTTGCATACCAATTGCACTTTTCCATAAACCTGTGTTTAGATCCGCTGCAGCGACCGGATGGTTTGCAGAGTTCGTATAGTTGCCAGTTTGGCCTAATTCAATCGCGGGGAACAAATAGAGCTGGATTGCGTTCTCAAAGCCAACTCCTAGCACCAAACCTGCAACTACAGGAATGAAGTGATTTATACTTTTTGTAAAAGGAGAAGGAGCGGCATAAAATGAATCCGGTATGCCGGGCGCTGAGCTGTAGTTATAGCCGACTTGACCTTGCAATCCAGCAAAAAACACATCACTGAGCATGGCTACGTAGCGGATCATAACATCCCCACCCAACATATATCCATAACGATCCGAGCCGCTAACGCCAACATCGCCAAAGAACATGCCATAAGGAGATTGGGCACCGCCGTGGAGACCAAAGCCAACATCAAGACCCATCCCAACGTTATATATCAGGCCAAGATTCAGCTGGAGGTTCATCAAACCTATTTTGCCATCTGATTGAAACCCGTTTTTACCGCCGGAAAAAACGTTCGCGTTGTCCAAGCCAACAAAAAATCGCGTTGGAGCATCTTCACTGACTGGAACCGGTATGAAAGCGGTGGGGGTAGAGGTTTGAATAGCCATCGCAGGCATTGCTGCAATTGATACAGCTAGAGCCATCAAGAGCTTTTGAGTAATTTTCTTCACAAAATGTTTCTCCTTGGGCACAAATATATGCCTTCTCAGATATAGGTACCCCGGGAGTGAAGAGACATTCAAGCTTATTTCAGCTTTTTCTGCTGAGAAGTTTAAATGAAAACTTAGGCAATTTGCCACCTAAAAAAATCCAAACAAAGCTGCTGGCGGTTGATAGCGCGCACAGCGCCCATAGGATGACGGCGTAAGTCGGATTTCTATCGAATATGTAAAATCCACCTAAAATAACGGCCATGTTCGCTAAACCGCCTGTAACCGATACCGCCAGGACTTTCAAAGTCCTATCCAGCTTCGCCCAATCAGGCGACGCCACTTCCATGCGTAGCTCGCCGCGCTGGAGATCGCTAAAGGTCTGATAGATTTGCTGCGGCAAGTCCTGGCTAAGCATGGCTAACTGCAAGGCAGTTTTCAGGCCAGAACCCTTGAGGTTTCTAGGATCTAAGCGCTCGATAAACAAAGCTTCTGCATGCTTAGCCAAGCGGCTCGCGACGTTTAGGCCTGGATGAAGCAGCCGCACAATGCCTTCCAAAGTCATCGACATTTTGGTCAACAAAGCAAACTCTTTGGGCAAGCGAATTTGAAATTCCATGGCCGCATGCAACATGTCAGCCATTAACGAGCCTGCTTCAATGCTGGAAATCGCCCGGCCAACATACCTATCTAATAAACTGCGAATCGCTTCTCTGAAGCGTTGCAAGTTCACCCGCTTGTCTGGATTGCCTAAGTAAATCAGCTGGCGGGCCAAAGTATCTGGGTCTTTAAGAGCCAGAGCGATCAAAATCATCAAGAGCCGTTCTTGATGATCCCTGGCCAGCTTGCCCATCATGCCAAAATCGATAAAGGCAATCTGATTGTCCGGCGTAATCAAAATATTGCCTGGATGCGGGTCTGCATGAAAAAGCCCATCCGAAAAAACTTGGTGAAATTCAAGCTCTAAGAGCAGCTCAACCATTTGCTCGGCCAACTCTGGCTCACCAACGAGTGCGCTGATCGGCCTGCCGTCAATGTGCTCCAAAGTCATAATTTCGGAGCTACTCAACGCTTCATAGAGCTTGGGGATTTTTACGCCTTCCCTGCCCGCGTTATTAAGCGCGAAAGCTTTGAGATGCTTGGCTTCGTTAATAAAATCCAGTTCGGCAGTCAAACTGCGGGTAAATTGATAAGCCAGCTCTTTGGCCCCAAATTCGGTCACTTCTTGAACAAACCAGCCCAAAACCTGAATGATATTGATAAACAATGCCGCATCTTCCCGAACTTGCTCGCGGATGCCCGGCCTTAGAATCTTAATCACCACCCGCTCACCCGTGAGCAGCACCGCTTCATGCACCTGCGCAACCGACGCACTCGCCAGCGGCTCCTCAGAAATCGAAGCGAATAGCTCATGAATCGGCTTTTTAAGAGATTGCTCAATCTGAGCCCTAGCTTGCTCAAACGGAAAGACTGACGCCTGGCTCTGCAGAGTACTTAAGGCCTCAATAAAATCAGGCGGCAAAAGGTCCGAGCGCGTTGAAAGCAACTGGCCGATTTTAATATAAGTCGTGCCCAGTTCCTGAAGCAGATTCCGAAAACGGATAGGCGCTGGCATTTGATTGTTCTTTGACTCCCATTGGGAGGCAAAACCATGTTTAGCCAAAATTGTGGCAATCTGGGACAAACGACTGAGCTGAGACATATTGATCCTTTGGGTTATTCCGGACTAGTATGCGCAAGCTTATGTTCAATCATCAATACATTGCGGTAGCCGGCAACATCGCGTCTGGAAAAACCAGTTTAGTAACTAGACTTGCCAAGGAAAACGGCCTTCAGCCGTATTACGAGGCCAATGACCTCAATCCATATCTAACAGATTTTTATGAGAATATGAATCAATGGTCCTTTCATTCTCAAACATTTTTTTTGATCCAAAAATTTAAGATCCATCAGCAACTCGAGAATACTAAAAATATCGCTTTGTTAGACAGAACTCTTTATGAAGATGCTGAGATCTTTGCGAAGAGACTTTATGTGACAGGTAAGATGTCTGCTCGTGACTATGCGTTGTATCGCGATTTCTACTTAACATTGCGCAAGACTTTGAAGCCGCCCAAGTTAATGATCTACTTGAGATGTCCTATTGAAGAGCTGGAAAGGCGGATTGTTTTGAGAGGTAGACCTTCAGAGCAAAGCATTCCGAGAGAGTATTTGCAGGGTTTGCAGGATCTTTATGAAGAATGGATCTTGGATTATCAAGAAAGCGAGTTGATTGTTTTGGATAGCACTAAACCGGCTGAGTCGGAAGCTGCGTTATGCTTGGGGCTAATAAGCTAGGCCTCAAGATCTCCAACAACCCTTTCGGGTTATCAATATGCACCCAATGCCCTGCATTTTGAAGCAGGTGCACCTTCTCCGAAAGCGGCATCAACATATGCGAATTCCGCTCCGCCTTCACAAAATCAGTATTTTCTCTCGGGCTAAACTCCGTCTTCGCAAAAGATATCAACAACTCTTTAATTATCTTCAAATCGAACTTCCACATCAACCCATCAGGTGTATCGCGCACATTGGTGGTCATCCACAGGGCGATATGCCGCGGCAATCCAAGCTCCAGCATCGTACTTTGCAGAGCGATGCGGGTCGGTTGCGGCATCGGAATCCTTGTGAGTTTTTTAACAATCTCGTCCGTATGACTCGGCCTTTTAAGCCCCGGCTCCACATCCAAAATCCAAACTTGCCTCACCGGCATCAGCTCGTTTAAGGCCATGGCAACTTTGCCGCCAAACGAATGTCCGATAATCATTTCTATATTAAAATTCTGATCTTTAACTAGCTCCAACACATCCTGAGCGCAGACCGCGACCGTGTTAGGGCCTTCAAAAAACCCTGAATCACCGTGGTGTCTTAAATCTGGCAAAATCAGCTGCCAGTCTGGGAATTTCGATACCAACAGCTTAGCAAAGGTTGCCAAGTTCCGAGAAGACCCCATGATGCCATGAATGAGCAATGCCTGGCGAGAACCGGTGCCAAAAACCTGAAACGAAAGCACTTTATCTAGACTCCGGCCCCACCAGCCAGGTGGCTTCTGCTTTTGCAACGATCTCTTTTTTCACATCTCTGATTTCAGCCAACACTTTATATTCAGCTTTCTCATTGGTGGCAGGCACGGCGCAAGTACATTCCGCGGTCAACGTGCCACGGCCCTTTTTGAGATAGTCCATCGATAGGTTTTTTAAGATGCCGCGGGCGTTATCGGGCAAGCTGTAGTTGATGGCAAGCCCAGTGGCCAGCTCGCCCAAATTCATCATGCTGACCGCATGGATCGATTTCAAATGGTTCCGCAGCCGCTTTTTGTCCTTCATGCTGATGCGCGCATAACCTGGGCGTAATTCTTCCACCGAAGGCGAAATGCTGCTGCTGTAGGGAGCGGCGAAGCCGACAAACTTGCTAAACATCTGTTTTCCAAGCGGAATTTTTTGAAGACGGTCATAAGTTTGTTTGATGAAATTAGGCATAATCTAATCCTCCCTTGACAATTTGAGTGGAATCTAGTGGAATTGAGTGGGAATAGCAAATATTACTATTTTTAAATTATATGTTTAGAGGACTGAATGAAAATCTATTGGATGATAAAGGCCGTGTGGCCTTTCCGATGGAATTTCGTCAAGTTTTAGGCTCAGATCACTTCGTGCTCACGCTCTCTTTGTATGAGCCCTGTTTGGTGGCCATGCGGCAAGTTGATTTCGAAGCGCAAGCAGAAAAAGTGCGCCAATTGCCCGCCAGTAACCCAGCCGTCATGGAATTTAAGAGAGTTGTTATTGCCTCAAGTTTCGTCGCAACGATTGATAAAGCTGGCCGGGTCGCTATTCCCAAAGAATTGCGTGATTATGCAGGCCTGGAGCGCGAAATCCTGTGGGCTGGCATCATCGATCAGATCGAAGTCTGGTCCAGAAAACGCTGGAACGAGCGAAATAGAAAACGCCTAGCCAATAAGACGGAGCTGGAAGCGTTGCGAAAAACCTTAGAAGGATTTGGATTATAACAATGTTTAGCCACATACCAGTCATGCCCACGGAAGTCTTGGAGGCGCTCGCGCTGGCCCCAGGCATGATTGTGGCTGACGTAACCGCTGGTGGTGGCGGACATCTTAGACTGTTGGCTGAGGCCGTTGGTCCAAATGGCCAAGTGATCGCCCTAGATAAAGATCCAAGAGCCCACGAGCTCGATGCCGCAGGCGGCGTCGCCAAGGAATTTCCACAAGTAAAGCTCGTTAGGGCCACGTTTTCAGAACTTCCTCAGGTGTTGAGCGATTTGGGGCTGACCCACCTAGACGGTCTTTTGGCCGACATCGGCGTATCGTCTCCACAGCTTGACACACCTGAACGCGGCCTGTCGTTTAAAAACGATGGTCCCTTAGATATGCGCATGAATCCGGATGCTGATTTAAGCGCTCTGGAGCTCATCCAAAGCTCCTCAGAGACAACTTTAGCCAACTTAATTTATGAATTCGGTGAAGAACGCCAGTCCAGACCAATCGCAAGGGCCATCAAGGCCGAGAAAAATCTGGCCGATTCAACCACAGCCTTAGCGGCCATCATTGCCCGGGCTTACCGCGGCCCCCGGGGTAAAATCCACCCTGCCACACGAACTTTTCAGGCTTTGCGTATTGCCGTAAATCATGAATTGGACGAGCTCAAAGCGCTCTTAAGCAACCTCACCAGCGTTATCAAACCAGACGGTAAAGCGGCCATCATCTCGTTTCACAGTCTTGAAGATCGCTTGGTGAAAAACTTTTTTAAAGAAAATCGCGAATCTTGGCTGGCTCTGACCAAGAAGCCGGTTATACCAAGCGATGCTGAAATGTCCCAAAATCCCAGAGCTCGAAGCGCCAAATTGCGCACAGCACAGAGGGTCAATCAATGAATCATGTATTATTTGCTGACGCCGTCAGCGAAATTAAAAGCCAACTGAGTTTGAGCATTATTCGCTCCTCCAAGCTAACTTACTCCAAAAGACGCCTCAGACGTATCTTGCTGCCCTTAATGGCCGTCGGATTGCTAGGCTTTTCACTCCTCACTTTGACTTTCGTCCACGTAGGCACCTGGATCAGCGGCTATGCCGTTGCGAGCTTGGAAAACAAGCAAGACGGCTTGCTCAGGGAGCTACAAGCTCTTAAATTAGAAGAAGCTGTGTTAAAAAGACCTGAACGTATTCGAAAATTTGCTGTGGAGAAACTCGATCTGATCCCCGCTTCCAAAGCGCCCCTGCTTAGACCATGACCCTCAAAGTCCGATTAAGTCTCGTGTTGATGATGCTGGCCATGGGCCTGGTCATTGCCATGGGCAAATCAGCGTTTTTGCAACTTGTCAGAGGCCCAGCGCTCACCGAATTATCCGAAAGACAGCACACACGCTCCAAAAAATACTCCAGCTTTAGAGGCAATATCTTAGACAGAGACGGGCGTCTCTTAGCCACCAGCGTAGCGGTAGATTCAATCTATGCCGAACCGCGCAAAATGAATCACCCACATCAGGTGACCAAGTTGCTTAAGCAGCAAATCTCATTAGATCCAGAACAAATCGAAAAGATTCCATCTGATCGCTCTTTCGTGTGGCTACAAAGACGCATTGATCCAAACGTGGCAGCCCGCATTAAAGCCTTGGGGCTAGAAGGCATCGGACTTTCCGAAGAAGAGCAACGCTTTTACCCAAACCACGGCCTACTCGGACAAACCCTAGGCTTTATCACTTTGGACGGCCAAACCTTAGGCGGCATCGAGCAAGTTTTCGAAAGATTTTTAAAGCCCAAAAGCTGGGATACTCTGTCTTTCCAAGATGCCAGAGGCACCAACGTTCGAGATTTTGTGGCGCCTTCTCAAGAAGCTCTACTAGGTGACAACATTCTGCTCACCATAGACCGTAACATCCAGTCGGTGGCTGAAGAAGTTTTGCAGCGCACCGTTAAAGCTCACAACGCTAAAGCCGGGTGGGCCATCGTCATGAAGCCTAAAACTGGCGAAATCCTAGCTTTAGCCAATGTACCGCTCATGAACCCCAACCGCCCGAGTAAAAGAGATATTGCTGCCCGCCGAAATAACGCCATCGCGCGATCAGGCGAGCCCGGTTCAACCTTCAAAATGGTAACTTTTGCGGCCGGCTTTGATTTGGGGCTCATTAAACCAGACGAAAAAATCTACTGCGAAAAAGGCAAATGGGATCTGGGCTACATGACCATTCGAGACGTCTCGGCCAAAGAATGGCTAACGCCGACTGAAATCTTCAAATACTCCAGCAACATTGGCACGTTTAAAATAGCCGAGCGCATTGGACCCAAAAGACTTCATGAAGCCGTCAAACGCTTCGGCTATGGCGAACTGCCGGGTCTTAACTTGCTAGAAGAGGCGAGAGGATCTGTTTCAAAATACGAAAACTGGCACAAAACGCGCTTTGCCAACGTCAGCTTCGGTTACGGTATTATGGCCAGCCCCCTGCAAATGGCCGTCATGGTGAGCAGCATTGCCAACGGTGGTGTCAAAGTCGCGCCAAGTATTTTAAAAGGCATTCAAAAAGGTGACGGCTCGCTGGAAAACCCCCTGCCTAAAGCTGCGCCTGTACGGGTGATCAGCGAGCAAGCTGCCAAAGCGATGACGGAAATGATGATCGCAGACACGGTGGATGGCACCGGTAAGCGGGCAGCCATTCCAGGCATTTTAGTTGCTGGTAAAACTGGCACAGCCGAAAAAGTCGGGGTGAATGGCCGTTACGACAAAACCATGAACATCAGCTCCTTCGCAGGCTTTGCGCCGGCTGACAATCCAGAGATTGTCTGTTTGGTCAGCATCGATGAACCAAAAGGCATCGCTTACGGCGGCTACGTTGCCGCCCCGGCTTGGCGTGAGATTGTGGAAGCGGCATTGCTTCAAACCCGCGGAGCGCTATAGATTCCCCTGATGGCTTCTCTAACACCCCTTAATCAATTGGCTCAAAATGCCCCTAAGCTGCCTGTGACATTGGACTCGCGTAAAGCCGGGCCTGGTATTATATTTGTGGCAGCCAAAGGCGCGACGCCCGCATCCAGGGACGGCCACGATTTTATTGAGCAAGCTATTCAGCAAGGCTGTTCGGGGCTAATTCTCGAAAATTTCTTGGGCGCTCTACCCGCAAATATCCCCGTCTGGCAAAGCGATAACGCAAGAATTTGGGCGGCTAAGCTTTCGGAGCAAGCCGCCGGTTTTCCCTCTAAAAGCTTAAACTTGTGCGGCGTTACCGGCACCAACGGAAAAACCACGGTGACTTTTTTGGTAGCCAGCATCGCGAAAAGCTTTGGGCGCCAGGCAGCAGTCATCGGCACCATTGGCGCTGGGCCCCCGGATGCGCTGAAAGCGTTTGGATTTACTACGCCTGAAGCTGAGAACTTAAGCCCTCTATTGGCGCAAATGCGCGATCAGGGCGTGAATCAAGTAGCCATGGAAGTGTCTTCGCATGCTTTGGCAACATATCGAGTCGATGGACTTAGATTTAAGGCCGCAGGTTTTACTAATTTGAGCCAAGACCATCTAGATTTCCATGGAGATATGGAAAGCTACGGCAAAGCAAAAATGCGGCTATTCGAAGAATTGCTAGACGAAGATGGGACAGCGGTATTGCCTGTGGGGAAAATCCCCCCCTTTGCAAAAGGGGGGCCAGGAGGGATTTTACGTTGGGGTTACTCACCCGAAGCCGACATCAGCGCCTCTGAAATCAACCACACCCCCACCGGCATCCATTTTAATCTGCGCATCAAGACGGATCAAGCCAAAGTCCAAAGCCAGCTCTTTGGCGGCTTCAATCTTGACAACATGCTCTGCGCCGCGGGCATTGCTTACGCGACCGGCATCCCTTTGAGTGCCATCGCGGCCGGCTTATCCAGTGCCACGGTGCCTAAAGGCCGCCTTGAGCGCGTGTGTCCTCAAAAGCCCGCCGTATTCGTAGACTTCGCTCACACACCAGATGCTCTAGACAACGTTCTTAAAACGCTTCGAGAAATCTGCACGGGCAAACTCATCGTCGTTTTCGGCTGCGGCGGTGATCGGGATCGCACCAAGAGACCTATCATGGCTAAAGCCGCGCTCGATAACGCAGACATCGTGATCGCCACTCAAGATAACCCCCGGCACGAAGATCCCGCCCAGATTATCGCCGACATGGCCCTCCCCACCGGAACCTCCATCATCCATGACCGCCGTTTAGCCATTAAATCTGCCATCGAAATGGCAGATTCAGAAGATATGGTCTTGATTGCTGGCAAAGGTCATGAAACAACTCAACAAATTAAGGACGATTATCAATCTTTTGATGACGCACAAATAGCTTATGAAATCTTATTGCTTCGACACTAGAATCTTAGTACCCGGCGACATCTTCGTTGCCATTCATAGCGAGAAACGCGACGGCCATGATTTCGTGGCCGAAGCTTACCAAAAAGGCGCTTCAGCAGCAATTGTGCATGAAGGCTACCCGGGCTCAGAACCTGATCTGATTCGAGTGCCTGACCCTTTAAGAGCATTTCAGAATCTCGCGCATGAGCACTTGCTGAGCATGCCCGCCAGACGCGTCGCGCTCACCGGCTCGAGTGGGAAGACCAGCACCAAGAACTTGATTGTCGCGGCCATCAAGGCCTGCCTGGGCGAATCCGCAACTTTTGCAACCCATGGCAATTTCAATAACCATCTGGGGGTGCCTCTCATGGCATTTCAAGTGACGCCAAAGCACCAAGTAGCTGTTTTTGAGATGGGCATGAGCCATTTTGGGGAAATTGCCAGACTCGCAGAAATCGTCGAGCCGCAGGTGGGACTGATCACAAATATCGGCTCAGCACACGGCGGCGTATTAGGCGGGCCGGATGGAGTTGCTAAAGCCAAAGCAGAGCTTTTTGAGGCCCTAGGGCCTGAGCATATTGGCGTGGTCAATGCCGATGATCCCAGGTGCATGCGCGAAGCTAATATCAAGCTCCATGCAAGGCCCATCTATTTTGGGCAAGCCAGCTGGGCAGATGTACGGATACTGGATTTCGACAGGCCTACCTTCTGCTATAAAGATCACTTGGTTTCCGTTGATCTGCCACTTTTAGGTCATCATAATGTACACAATGCTGCTGCCGCCTTGGCGGTTGTGGTTGCCTTAAATCTAGATTTTGAGACGGCTGCCGCCGGCCTCGAGCAGGTTGAGATGGCGCCCGGCCGACTGAATAAAAAAGTTTTGGAAAATGGCGCTATTATACTGGACGACACCTACAATGCCAATCCTGAATCCATGGAAGCAGGCCTAAGCGTCCTCGCCTCCTTCCAAAACAAACGCCGCATCGCAGTTTTGGGCGATATGGCTGGCCTTGGTGAATCCACAGAAAGCAGACATCACGCGGTTGGTGCAGCCTGTGCGCAAAAGGGCGTAGATTTACTCTTTGCCTGCGGTCCTAACGCCAAGCATTATGCTGAAGGTGCCTTCGAAGCCGGCTTACCTATCGAAAACTTTACCTGGGCGGAAGACAGCCAAAAATTAGGCACACTGGTCCGCCAAGTATTGGATACCAATGACGTTATTTGGGTCAAAGGCTCCAGAATCATGGCCATGGAACAGGCAGTTGAAAATATACAAAAATAGAATATAACTATTCAATGAAATTATTCATATTACTGTTCCTAATATTTTCGATTTCGGCGCCCAAAAAGTCACACGCATTCTTCACCATTGAAGATTGGTCGCTCCCTATGCAAATTCTGGTCTTTGAGACAGCGGTCGTAGCGCATATCGGGCTCTATTACCTAAAAACCAAGTCGATTTTTTCAAAAAGGGACGCTGGAATCGATTTCCTTCGCGATCACGTTGGCGCATTTTTCATCAAAGCTTTGGGCTCTACCATTTCTAAATCGACTGGACCAAAGACTGATAAAGTGGACAACTTGAAAAAAAGCGACGAAAGCTATAAGAAGAACGCCGATTTAACCGCTTCATTGGCGGCGAGAGATAAAGAAGTAGAGCAAATATCAAAAGACCTCGAGATTGCTCAACGAAGAAATAACGACTTCCGACGCAAGCTGTTTCTGCAGACTTTAGATTCAGGCTTTAAAACCATAAAATCCCGACTAGGTGACTCTAATGGATGGTTTGCTCCGCAAGACTCTACCGACGCGGCTCATAAGCTAATTCAAGTGATCGGCGAGTTGCGTAAGCTTTACCCTGGCGACACTGAATTGCAGCTAAAACCCACTGACAGGTGCGATCTGGCTCCTGATTCGAACTTCTATCAGTCAGATGAAGTCGTTCGGCTAGCGAAAGATGCAAATTTGGCGAATTATATCGACGATGCTTTTAAAAAAGAGTTAAGGCGAGTGATTGTCGAAAGCGATGAATACAAGGCATTTCGAAATTATTACGAGCATTTCTTACGCTTGCTCGACATCGATCTTTCATAGTTCGGAAATAGCCATTTGAAATATCCGCAAAAGGGTTTACGAATTTATTCGTGAGACAATCATCCTCGTTGATCTGTTTGGCCTCGATTATTTTATCCGCACCTTCATCGGCGATGTACTCAAGCAAACGTACAGGCAGGGTGGGAACCTCGCCTCCCTTGCGGTCCGCGGCATCACCCCCGCCCCAAATGAGTGCCAGTTTGGATTACGTGCCTCGTCTTACAATGTCCACTGAAACACAAGCTGCTCCAGGGACGCGAGTCGTCTATATACAAACAGATGATCTTATACCCCTAGTCCGGGACGCGAAACCTTTCGTCTACCGCAGAGCTAGTATTTTTACTGCGGTGGCGATCGGTGTTGTGGCTATCCCCTGTCTCTACATGAAAGTTAGAGAGTGGCTGGGTAATAAGGATGTATATCTTGATCTCGGCTCTGCCCTAACCTTTCGGGCAACATTGATGCACGTTTCTAAGCGGGTTGCATCTCAAATCCCGCAAGTTTCAATCTTATTAAGAGTAGTCGGAGACGCTAGCGGCCTGTTCTTTATCGGTTGGCGAGCCGAGCGAGTCATTCAAGATTTGGGCAAGACCTTTCCCGGATGGGTAGAGCCTAAAGGCTCCCGTTGTGATTCGGAGCTTAACCAGTGCCGTGAGCAAATGAGATCAAATAACCAAACAATTGCAACAGATGGTGATGTGCAAGCCGCCCGAATAAACTATTTTAAACAAGAGTTCCTAGTTGAAGCTATTGAAAAAGCAATTCAGCAAATAGAAACTATTTTAAGGCAGTGCTCTAGTGTCCTTTGGGCATCATGTGAACATCATCAGATTTCAAATGTCTTGATTCACCTCACCAAAAAGATGCTCAAAGCCTATCCAGGTATGGTTGACGATTCGACCAACACTTTTGTAGTACAACCAGACATAACACCTCTGCCAACCCGAGAACACAATGTCTATGATGAAGAACTCATCGCAAAATTGGCTTATGATGCCCACCTATCTGAGCGAATTCCTAAAGAAGCAATTGCCATACTACGAGCGGACATCAGCAAATTATGCAAAGGAAAAGAGGGGAAGGAAGCAGACTATATCCTACACTTTCTAAAAGTGCTGGGCATCACGATTTACCCGGACTATTGCCCATTAGAGCTAAACTAGATTTTGCCCCAAACGAACCGTGCCAGATAATGGATCTTTAAGTGCCTTTTTGGTGACCAAAACGACCGTTGAGCCAAACTCGAAGTGTCCAAGCTCATCACCCTTTTTCAAAGCCGGCGCATTCGCGCCATACTCACGCGTGACCACGCCTAGCTTTCTAACATTGGTGGTCAAAGTAGCGTCAAACTTAAGCTTCACTTTACCCACCATGGTCGCGCCAACGGCAACCAAAATGGTGTCTGAATCCAGCCAGCAAACAATGCGCTCGTTCACACAAAACAGCTTGTTAATATTCTTAACCGCCCAAGGATTCACCGGCCATAAATGCCCCGGAATGTAGCGTGCTTTCACCACTTTGGCATCACAAGGCGCGTGAAAGCGATGATAATCCCTAGGTGACAGATAAATGGTCGCATAATGGGCATTGTCAAACTCAGGTACGTGCTCGCCCAGCAGTTCAGCCAAAGTGTAAGACTTGCCCTTAATTTGTAAAAGTACGCCATGGTCAATTTGACCGCACTGTCCAAAAGCGCCATCGCAAGGCGAAACCAGCTCGCCTTCTTCAATGACTCTAAGCCCTGGCTTAAGCTCCCGAATGAAGAAATCTTGCAGGCGTCTAAAGCTATGTAACGGCTCGTTGATCTCAGTAAAATCAACACCGAAAAAACGGCCAAATGCGCCCAATAACCGAACTCTCAAAAAAGTTGGCAAAGGCAAACTGGATAAACGCCCCATCCAACGAGACATTTGATTTTTGGGCAACAAATAAAGATATTTCATTTATCAGTTCACTTGCCGCAAAAACACCACAGTTTCAATGGCCGGCGTAGCGCCAAATAGATCGACAGGCAAAATGCGTTCGACTTCATAACCAGCTTTAAGCAGAACTTTCAAATCTTTAACCATCGAGCTCGGATCACACGATACTAGGACCACACGCAAAGCGCCCATCCCAGCATAAACCTCCGCATCCCCCATCAAGCCTTTCTTAGGCGGATCAAGCACCAACCCAAGCACCGGCTCTCCTCCCTCTCCAGTTCCTGGAGAGGGCCGGGGTGAGGTCCCCACCCCCAAAGCCTCCAACGAGCTCAAACAAACCGCATTAGATTCAATCGCCGTAATCTTGCATTCACCCTTTTTCAAAAGTGCCTTCGCAAATCCCCCGACTCCAGCATAAGCATCAACATAATGCCCCGACCCTTGCCAGAGATAATCGGCAACCAACTCATATAACCGCTGCGCCTGCACTGGATCCGCCTGACAAAAAGCATCCGGATCGACCATCTGGCCATCTTCTAAACTCTGAATCATCTCAGGACCAACGCTTTGCCCAGGCGTGCCACCTAAAATGCTATTGGTTTCATCAGGCTGAACCCGCTCTTTTAACGAAAGCAGTGGCGAGTTTTCAAAAATAAAATCAGGCAATGGCTTTGTGGTGACCAAAATACCAGCAACGCCGTCTAAGCCTGCCCTTAAAATGACCGCCCTAATCGTATCAACACCCGATTGATTTAACACCGGAATCAGCCGTGCAATGGCATCATTAATCGCGGGATTCACGTGCGGGCACTGGCTCGCATCTTCGAAAGTATGTGAGTACGGCACGTAAACCCCCAAACGCAAAAAGCCGGAGAATCCACTCACCATCAACTTAACCTTCTGCCGATATCCCATGCGGTCAGGATGCGGCAAAACGGGGTCTACTTCAAAACTAAGACCTTCTTTATCAAGCGCCGCCACAATGCGATCTCGCTTCACCGTATTTTCTAGCTCGGGTGTCGCATCATGCAATGGACAAGCCGCGCAAGGCCCTCGTCCCGGACAAGTTCGATGGACGTGATGAGGGCCTTTCTTGACATAGCGCCTGGTTTTACCAACCATCAAATTATGTGCTTTAAAATTGCGCTCAAGCCTGAACTCAACAATATCCCCAGGAAAAGCGCCCCGAACGGCATAATCACGTCCTTCAAAAAAAACACGCCCCCGCCCCTCATCATCCATCGTCTCAATCGTAATCACTGCCATTTTAAGCCTTTTTTTATACCCTCTCCATTCGATCGGAGAGGGGGATTTTGACTATGTCAAATGCATGCTTAAAGTCAAAGGGGCGCCGGGGAGGTTCCCCCGTGCCTGTTGGCACACTAAGGGTAGACAGCCCGAGCTTGCAGGGCGCTATGCGCCATGCGTTTTGCTCGGGCGGGGCGTTGCACAACGTTTCAAACGGGTAATACGTGTGCGCGTGTGTATATTAACCGTCCCTGGACCCCGGCTCAAGGCCGGGGTGACAGTTATACTATCAAATAAATCATCCCCAAACTCACCACCGCTACCAACACTGATCCAAACGCGCCCACAGCCAGCGGCTTAAATCCCACCTTCTGAAACGCCTTCAAATCCGTATTCAGCCCTACGCCAGCCATACCAACCAGGATTAAAAACTTGCCCAGCTCATTGCAAAAAGCCACTTGCCCGCTGCTGAAAAAACCGAGGCTGCCGCACCAAGCCAGAGCAAAAAAGCCAAACAAAAACCAGGGGAACGCCCGCAGCGCCCCTGCTTTGCTGCCCGAATAGGCAACCGCCACCACCAAAGCCATCGGGGCAATAAAACAATTTCGAATCAACTTCACAGCAGTTGCGGTCTGTCCTGCCAAGTCCGAAAACATAAAGCCCGCCCCAACCACCTGTGGGGTTGAGTGAATGGCCGTTCCGGCGAAAATGCCAAAGGCCAAATCGCTTGCCCCCAACCAATGACCTAAGGGTGGGTAAATTAAAAGCGCAATCAATCCGCAGAGCGCTACCGTTCCAACAGCATAGGCAGTCTGCTCTTTCGGCGCCTTCATCAAAGGCGCCACAATCGCAATGGCCGTGGTGCCACAAATAGTTGTGCCAATGGCTAGCAGCATCGACAGCATGCTAGGCAGCGCCAACAACTTACCCAGACCATAAATCAGCGTAAAACCAACCAGCATGGTCACCAAAATCACAGCCAAAAGCCCCGAGCCTTGCGCAAATACCGTCTTAAAATTGAGCCCGGCGCCCATCAATACAATGCCTAAGGCTAGAAACTTTTCGGACCACTTAACGCCAGGCTCGCAATGCGCGGGCACCCAGCGAAAATGTCTAAAAGAAATTCCAATAACAATCGCCAGCGCGGATGCCTCAACCGGATGCTTACCGCCAAGCACAAATAAGCCAGATAAGAGCGCAGAGATACCCGCAATAAGCCATAACAACAGCCAACCAGCAAAAAGATTCAACTTAAAGCCTCTCGATAGTAGTTCATGCGAAGTGGCGGTGAATAAAGATGAAGCGTTACCAAGGGCTGAACAGTTTCAGCGTTAGCAATGCGGTGAATATCGCCACCTGCAGCCACGCACAACTCGCCGCTTTGATAAGTATTAACGCCGATTTCCCGAACGGTATCAGCCGTTATAGGCTCATAAACGTGCTCAGTGGCAACACCCGTCATAATGCGAAACGCGCAGTTGGATCCTTGGTGGTCATGTATGGGCGATGACTGTCCAGCCTGCCAACAAATTAACCACAAGTCATACCACTCTGAACCAGCTAATTTTTGGCGTTTGTAATTAACCTCACTGAATTCACACTGAGGCGTTAGTTTTGAGAAAGTTGGAGAGCCCGCAAGTAGGGCCCTTTCTAATCGCTCGAGTTCTGCCGTTTTTGTCAGCGTATTTAAACCCGAGATTAATGAATCTAGGCAAGAAAGCATCCTGAAGTCACCCCAGGATACTCTCTAACAGTATTACCGGCGTTGGAAAGACCGGCCACGACGTTTGTCGTCGAAACGGCCATAGCCGCCGCCACGGTTACGTTTTTGGTCTGGCCTTGGCGCCCTTTCCATTTGGCTCAAACGTTCTGGATCAACACCAATCTTATCTGGCCCTGCCACTTCAAGGCTGCTCAAATACATGGAAAGCAACTTGAGGGTGATTTCAGACTTGTTGGCTGAGTCTTCAATGGTTTGCAAGAACGCTTGCGCGTCTGGATTAACCACTTGAGCACCAAGCTTTTTAGTCAAATCACTCAGCTTATTCTTCTTCACATCTTGAAGGCTCGGAATACGTTTTTGGCCAATCGGGCTACCTGCACCAGCTTGAATCTGCTTCAGCTTATGCATTTCGCGCGGGGTTACCAAAGTCAAAGCGATACCTTTATTGCCTGCACGACCGGTACGACCGATTCTATGCACATAGCTTTCAGTTGCCATTGGCAAATGATAGTTAAACACGTGGCTTACATCGGTCACATTCAAACCGCGGGCCGCAACGTCGGTTGCTACAAGAACGCTGATTTTGCCTTCTTTCAGAGCTGCCAAAACGCGTTCACGTTGGCGTTGCTCTAAATCGCCATGCAATGCAGCGGATGAGTAACCGGCACCTTGCAGTGACTGGTTTAACTGATCGCAATCTGCACGCGTACGGCAAAATACGATGGATTTAGGCGGTTGATAAGCATCAAGCAAACGAATCAAAGCGTTTTTACGCTCGCCTTCTTCTACAATATAAGCTTCTTGCTGAATGTCTTGGTTGGTGATTTCTTTGCCGGAGTTGGTGGTGATCATCAAAGGATCTTTCAAGATCTTTTGTGCCAACTTTTGAATCGCAGGCGGCATGGTAGCTGAGAACAAAAGTGTTTGACGCTCTGCAGGTAAGTATTCAAAAATCGACTGGATATCATCCAAAAAGCCCATATCGAGCATTTCATCTGCTTCGTCCAAAACAACGATTTTTGGGTTCATCTTAGGAATGCGGCGCGAGTTCATCAAATCCAACAAACGACCTGGGGTTGCGACCACAACATGGCCACCTTGCTTAATGGCATCAATTTGACGGGCATAAGAGCTACCGCCAGAAATCGAAACACATTTAATACCGAAAGGCCGGCCGAAGCGCTGAATTTCCTCGCAAACTTGGGTAGCCAACTCTCTCGTTGGCGCAATGACCAACATTTGCACCTGAGGCAAGTTGGCTTGGATTTTCTCAATGGAAGGCCATGCAAAAGCGGCGGTTTTACCTGTACCAGTCTTGGCTTGGCCAATCAAATCGCGTCCTTCCATGATGTGTGGAATGACCTTTTCTTGAATTAAGCTGGGTTTTTCAAAGCCGACGTCTTTGATGACTTTTAAAAGCGTATCGGAGAAATTAAACTGTGCAAACATATGTGTCTCTCTTTTATATGAATAATCTAGAGCCACATGAAAACCAGTTCCAGAATCGGATGTTTAGTTGCCCCAGTCAAATCAGCCTAGCAGGATTTTCAATAAGCGCTAGGGGGTACTTGTCCGCCCATTTTTTTATATTAAATTCATCAACAAATCCAAAATGAACACCTGCCCAATATCAGACTTCATGCCACTTAGCCCTACCACCGCAGCCAAAGCCGAAACCCAATGGCCCACCCTCTCTTATGACCGCTTTCAAACCCAAGTGGAACGCGCCTGCAAAGACCCGGATTACTACCTAGATCAGCGCCAACTAGGAACTTGCGGGCCAATCGCAGTGCTTCATGCTCTAGCCAGCAAAGCAAAAGGTGATTTCGTTAAACTCACAGACGAAGTTTACAAAAACCCAAGCCGCATCCCCGAAGATCTCCGAACCAGCCCCGATTTAAACCGCCGCTCTGATTTTTTAGCGGCCATCTTAGCAACGCATCTTTTGAACGAAGAAAACCATCTGCTTAAATTCCATGCCACAGAAGGCAAACGCGATTTGGTCGCGGGAAGCTCAAGCCCTGGCAATATCAAGCATTGGATTAAAGAGTTCTTCCCCGAAAAAACCATCAAAACCTACAGCTCCTACTTTTGGGGCACTATGGACAACGCCAAAGAAATCAATGCGCTCTGGAGCCACGACAAGCCCGACCCCATCATCTTCGCCGTAGTAAATGCCGCCTGTCTTCAGCCCACGTCCCACCTATTCACCCATAAACTCCCAGGCGTCCTAGCGATGGCAGCCGCGCGCGGCCATTTCATCCAAATCACCTCACCGTTCCACACCGAAAACGACGAAAATATCCAATTCGAAGCCTTCACCTGGGGCGACACCCATCACTACAGCTTCACCGAAAAAGAATTCAGCCGAATGATCCTAGAATTCATCGTAGCGATTTAACCGTCATCCCGGGCACCGACCCGGGATCCGGATCCATGCTCCGTTACTTTACAATAAAAATGCAAAGCATCTACCTAGCGGCAAATTAAAGGTTTAAGAGATTCCATACATCTTCGTAAGTAGTGGAGAAGCGCGCTCTCCCGCCATAATATTTAGCGCAAGCAATGAATGTATCTTTATCAGAAACACCACTAACATCGGACACAGTATGTGAATCAATATATAGTTTGATTAAAAATGAGCTTCCGAGCCGAGAAAATTCAACCCACGGATAGTCTTGGTCTCCCTTCATAACAATCCGGCCAGCGTTAGAATGGATTTGCACTCTATCTGCTAATAACAACTGACCAAAACTCAACAGTGTAATCAAATATAACAATCTCATCACAATAAGTAAAACAATCTGAGGCGCCATTTATGCCAGGAATCTTCTGATCGAACCGAGCCGAGCGAGGCTGAAAAAGCGATTTTAAGACTGCTCACACCGTTAGCGAAGCCCTAGAATGCTTAGGCGGCGCCGGTTATATCGAAGACACTGGCCTGTCCGAACTCTATGCTAGCGCGCTGAAAGCCCTAAAACTCGTTTTTCTGATCAGAACGCCTGAGATCATTCAACATAAACACGAGCTCGTCCAGCGATATGGGCGAAGCAAGCTGCAACACTAAACCCTTTGTGAAGCCAATTTAGTCCGCCCAACCGAGATTTACCGGGTCCACATGTACCGAACGCCTTCTGGGTACCTTTTGATCCAAAATAGGTACGGAATAATCCGAAAACAACGCAAGCAATTTTTCACGAAAATCTGAAGGTATAGCGCTCATATGAAAGGCCATATTTCCAATATTCTGCTCCAAATAGCCACTGTCTCCGACAAAGATCATATGAGGTTCATCTTTCCCAGGCCAAAATAAATTGACCTCGACCACCACGGGATCTTTGTCGCGCGCAATCAACTTAATTATGTTGCAATTGACCTTTTCGACTTGATCGGAAAACATCCAACCTCTGGCAATACCAGTCACTCCCCAGTCAGCAAATAAACAAGGTGCCCAGCATAGCAGCAAAAAAAAATGTGCAAGCTTCAACATTGGGATGGAACGACAGGTGGTGGAGTTTTATTCTGCCTAAGTAAATAGATTTAGCCCCTCACACGGCAAATCCAGGCGTAGAAGCGATAAACCACAACTATGAGGGTTAAATAGACACCGAACAGAATCCCAATGGCAATCGTTATGGCTCCATATGGCATGAGCAGATTATCCACAACTTCTCCATTCTCTCGGATATATGAAAGAGCATTCCCCAAACATGTAATTAGAAAACCTATCCCAATTAAGGCAAAGACCCAGCTCCAACGGTGAACACCTCTTTGGATACTGCGTCCAATAATAAACGTGACGCCCAAAAAACCGGTCGCTACTAAGTAATCGCTATCTACCAACTCAAGGGAGCCAATAAAGATAAGTCCCAGAAAAATTGCCCAATATCGGAGACTGCGTAAAAGATTCCAAAATCGAAAATAGAGTGCCATAAAATTCAGACTTGTATCTCAAAGCCATACTCCATCTGCTATTTCTATCAGATGCATAAGAAAAAGAAACCACCATCACTGGCCGAATTATGCCCGTAGAATTCCCTGAGTTTGGTCGCGGGTGTAGCCTACGTAGATATCATTACTGGAAAGCTCGAGGAAGTAGACGTACCACACGAATCAGAAACGTCGGAATTACCATCTGTCCATAGTTATCCCTTGATTTGATTAAAGACTGGTCATTAGGCTGCAATCAGTTTGTGTTTCATGAACCGTTCACCTTATACTAAACGTCTTTTATTCCATCCTGGGTTTCTTTCAGATTCAGAGCGACGATTAACACGATGGGGATCAGGATATCCGTCCAAAAAATGGCGCCAGCGTTTCCTGGATCGAAGTTATGATGGGAAACCATTTGATAGATATGACCCACCGCTGCGCCCCATAGAAAAATGGCGGTAAAGAGCACACCAGCTTTTTGGAATCCTAAACTGGACCGGAAACCTAAAACGCCTAAAGCGCTCATACCCAAGTTAGCCATCGCTACTTCAAACTCAAAAGGGCTGTAGGCCCAGCCAATCATATTGTCGGTTATGCTTGGAAAGAAAGCATGAAATATAAAAGCCCACAAACCGGCTACGCCAACAGGTAGCAGCAGCAACCAGGCTAATAAAACCGCTTTCGATCGATGTTGAAAACCGATTTGAAAGGCGGATATAATAAGGGCTAACATTAAGCAGACAAGTGGAATGTTGCTCAGAATAAAAGAGATGATTTCCGTAACCATATCTAATTTTACCATTGACTTAAAGTTCGGTGCAATATCCGCCTTCAAATTCGATTTTAACGTTCACGGTGGCACTGACTTCTTGAGGTTCAAACATACCGCTCACCATACATGAAGGACAAAAGCCACTTTGAAATATCTTTCTAGCCGAAGTACCGTCTGTTAATAATCCATCGAGACATAGTTCTTCAGCCTTAACGCAGGGTGGCGGAGGAGGTGAGATTCGAACTCACGGTAGAGTTGCCCCTACGCTGGATTTCAAGTCCAGTGCCTTAAACCGCTCGGCCACCCCTCCACGGGATTTGAATGTTGCTTGCCGCGTTTGTTGGCAATTGGCAAGAGGTTGCCAGACGGAATAAAAAAGTGGCCTGGGCTCGTTGCTGGCTCATGAAAAGAACAAAATTCGCATCAGCTGCTTTATTGCTCTGCCTTGCCCCCGCGGCATTTGCCGGGCAGGCTTTGGTTGTCGGAAACGGGTCGGTTCAAGCGCCGCCCGACTGTGCTACGGTTGAAATTTCCGTGACATCTGAATGTTATCCATCGGCTTTGGCAGCAAGCAACGCCACTGACAAAATGAGCAGAAAGATCTTTGATTTCCTAACAGCCATCCAAGATCCAGCTGACTCGCTCTCAAGCAATGGCGGATTTACACAATCTTTTGTTCGTTTTGTCACCGACAGCGCTGGCCGTTCTGCTCAAACGTGCCATGGCACATTTCAAAAAATGACCACGATCATCATGAATGTCCGAAACCTTAAGGGCTTCGAAGCCAAATTTGCTCGTATGCAAGAAAAGGTGTTCGCCGACTTCCAACCTCCGAAGGGCAACACCGAGTCCGCGCCCATCACTTTCGCAACCATCGGTGCTCCAACCCCAGAGCTATTTCCTGAGCACAAAAAACAAATGGAAATGAAAGCCCGGCGTCTAGCAGTAGAAAATGCCATTAAGCTATTTGAAGCCACCAAGCCTAAACAGTGCGAGATCACCAACTACCGCATTGCCGAAATCAACGACAACATCGCTTCACGCGCGCCTACCTACTCGAACGTCCGAGCAAAGCCAAGCAGTAGTGCATCGACTGCACCCGTTATGTTTGAAACACAAACGGTTGACACCAACGTGAATGTTAAAATCGAATTCGACGGCGGCCACTGCCTCTAAATTATGGCGGGATTAAGTCGTGTGTTTCAATGGCTGCAGAATTCATGAAACACACAAAACTGATTGCCTTACTATTCGCAATTTCAGCACTTCAAGCACAAGCCGGCGGCTCAACTGAACCCACAGCCGTACCGGTTCCCACAGCCACCGCTGAAAGCCATGGTTGCAACGCCTGCATGATCATCGGTGGCATTATCAGCGGCATCGCCGTCGCCTATGGGATCGCTGGCCTGGTTGCTGCTGAGCATTATCACGAACATGATCAAGACTGCTGCTCCGCCAAACTTTTTTGCAACAATACGTTTTCGTTCCCAGAACGCCGTCAAGAAGTGCAAATCAACATTCCTTTTACTTGCAACGCCCAAGGTCCAGGTGAATTCCAATTTTGCATCGAAAACCGCGACCATAAAAAAGAACCTAAATGGACATGGCCAGTTGCCATCACAGCCGGTGTGGCTCTAGGCGCAGGATCTATCGCTCTACTCGGCGCCATCGTTAAAGGCTCCATGGGTTGCTGTGGCGCTCAAGTTCAAGCAACTGCTGCTCAATAACGCCTGAAGACAAAAATGCGCACGATTACTGATTGGTGCGCATTTTCATTTCTGCTATGATGATTTAATGGATAGAAAATTATATCGTTGCAAACATCAAAATACTTTGGCCGGTGTCTGCGCCGGATTCGGCAACTACTGGCGTCTTGATCCAAATCTTATTCGCCTCGCTGTTATATTTTTAGCACTTGCTACAGCAATCTTCCCCTTTGCTATTTTATACTTGGTTTTTTGGGCCGTAATTCCCGAAGAAGAATCCAGCACCATTCATTTTGATAGCCATCGCATCTATCGATCCAGTCGCAACAAAAAGATCGCCGGCGTGTGCGACGGCCTGGCTGAGTTCATGAACTGGAGCACCACCGCGGTCAGACTTTGGACCGCCATCATTGCTGTGCTAACCGGCATTGTCCCCTTAGCCACTGCCTATCTGGTGGCGTGGTTGATCATCCCGCAAAAATAATCCATCGACCAAAATCCCTGGGGCGAAGCTAACAATAGAAATGAAAATTCTATTGATGCTAATCGCCAGTGGCCTGTGTTTCAGCACAGAAGTGGATAACTTTACCGATGTTCATCCACCTCTGGAAGACGGCCGCGAGGGCCTTAATGCGCTGATGGCCGATCACATGAGACAAGCCGTTCAAAACGCAAACCTGGCTGGATCTTGTAACCCATCGGTTATCGAACACAGCCTAATTGCTGAATTCGGTGGCTCCATTGGCCGAATGCTTTGGTCTACTTTAGAAAAAGACTTGGAAACCGCCGACCACATCGATCGAAGGCGCTCCGCAGTCGCTGACTCCATCTACGGCGGCGTACATTTTTGGGACGGCATGTGCCTACACGTTGGCCAACTAGGCTTCACCATGCGCGTCGGCGACAACATTATCGGCTCTGATAAAATCGGTCACTTTTTACATATCGGACATCAATACTACCTGAAATCCTACACCTATGCCGGTGGCATTGACGCTGCCATGAGCTACGGCGAATACACCGAACGCACGTACTACGGCCTGCAAACTTCCGGCGTTTACTCTTATGGCGATTTGGTAGCCGATCTAGAAGGGATGCATTTTTGGCAACGCGTCTTAAACACCGACCTTAAAAAAGGCGTATCGCCCTACTTCCAATGTGAAGACAACATTTGGACCCAAATCACTGAGTTCGACTGGGCGGATTATGTAAATCCAGCCTGGGACGAGTCGCTCAACTGCAGCCGCTTCTCCACCGAACGAATGACCTCAAGCGTTGAGGAACGCATCACCCAAAGAGGCCTCACCTGCCCTGGCAAACCCCATCGATGCGAAGAAATGATTGCCCACTATGGCCATTTAAGCCCCAGGCTCATTACGCCAAGGTGCTTCCAACAATAGCGTAGAGTCAACCAAGTCGGCTTGCGATCTATTGGTTAAATGTTTTACCTATTGTAGATGAGTTTATTTAGAATCTTTTTAGCGGCTCTCTTTATGTTAAGCTTGGGCTCGATGAGCGCGACAAAATATTCAAAACCCAGCGAAGTAGATTTGCAGAAAAAACTAACACCCCTGCAATATCAAGTGACCCAAAAGAATGCGACCGAACCGCCCTTTCAAAATGCTTATTGGGATAACCATGATGAAGGCCTGTTTGTGGATATTACCACAGGAGAGCCCCTATTTAGCTCAAGAGACAAATTTGATTCCGGCACCGGCTGGCCTAGTTTTACCAGACCCGTTGAGTCAAATCATGTCAAACAAAAGACGGACAGCACGCTTGGGCTAACCCGCACAGAGGTTCGGTCCCAAATCGGCGACGCGCATCTGGGGCACATATTTAATGACGGGCCTCTGCCCCAGGGCGTTCGGTACTGCATTAATTCCGCAGCTTTAAAATTCGTTCCGGTGGCCAAGCTGGAGAGCGAAGGCTACGGGCAATATAAAGCGCTATTTGATCAGCCGAAAGTGAAGATTACACCCATTGCTCAAAACCAATGCACGACTGGCTGCAGCACGAGCTATGAAACAGCTATCTTAGCGGGTGGCTGCTTTTGGGGCATGGAAGAAATCTTGCGCAAGGTGCCTGGCGTGGTGCAAACGGAAGTGGGCTATACCGGCGGGACGACCAAAAATCCAACTTATGAGCAGGTAAAAACCGGTAAGACCGGGCATGCGGAGGCTATTCGCATTGTATTTGACCCTCAAAAGCTTTCTTATGAAGATTTGCTCAAAAAGTGGTTTTTTAAGATGCATGACTCCAGCACTCTGAATCGGCAAGGCAATGATGTCGGTACCCAATATCGGTCGGCCATTTTCTATCTGTCGCCCGAGCAGCAGAAAATCGCCGCGCAGGTTAAAAAACAGATTCCGGGGGCTGTGACGGAAATTAAAAGTGCCGGCGACTTTGAGGCCGCGGAGAAGTATCACCAAGAATACTTAAAGAAGAACCCCGGCGGTTATACCTGCCACTATCTGAGGCCCTAGTTAACCTTGGCCCCTTTAGACGCCTCTCTGCACGCATCCACAATCCAGCCAGAAACCAATTTTAAATCCTCGAAAAAGGGCATGTGCCCTGCGCCCGGGACATCTACAACTCGAATCGCTTGGTTCCTACATAACTTCCAAAAGTCCTCCTGTTCTTTTGGTAGAACTTTATCTTGTTCGCCCCAATACACTGTGGTTTTGGCGTGAAGTGCGCTCAGGCTCTGAGCGGTTAATAAATCTTTGCTGCTGACGGTAGCCAGCAAGTGATGCAAAGCAGGTTGTTCAAACTGATTGCGCACCGCGCCTTGATAGACATGCCGCATGAAGCCTCGCGGCGGATTAGCAAAAATGCGCTGAACAAATGAATCTGCCTGACCGCAATCTCGCAGAGAAAAAATCGATTTCAATTCACTGAACGCTTCTTCGGTCATGGGAGCGCCGGCGGGGGAGCTCAGCACCAGCGCATCCACTTGATTACCCGGATACAAAGCCAACAAGCTAGCCGCCAGGCCGCCCATTGAATTGCCGAAAACCACCAAAGGCGATTTGACATCCAAACCAGACACCGCCTCGCAAAGCGCTGCACCCATTTGAGACACGGTCGCATTGGCCACGGTCACACTACCGCCGTGCCCTGGCAAATCGATACCAATCACGCGCTTTACTTGCTTAGAAACCGACATCATTAAGTCCGCATAATCGAGGGAACTGGCGCCAAAGCCGTGTAAAACAACTACCGTCGCATCGATCGGCGCCTTAGAGTTAACCCCGTCAAAGGCCCGCAACGACCCAAACTGCGTAGGCAGCAATCGGGACACAAAACCGCGTCGACTTAAGCAGAACCCGGACCACTGATAGTGCGCTTCCATGCCCACGCCAATCATATGCCGCCAAACACTGCGACAAACTGGTTTATCAGGCGCCACCTGGGCTGGTATCGTTTGATCAAGCGGCTCTTGTCTGGGCGTTATCGACATTTTATCAACATGAATGGCTTTAGAGACAAAGTGTGTTGAACTAATACTAGGCATTGGCAACTCGGGTAAAAAACTGCGTCACACGGGCGAGCAATTTATCTGTCAGAGGCTCAGAAGCGATTTCCATCGCAAACCCGGTGCCTTGAGTCGGGATAAAATTGGCACCTTGTTTATCAAACTCGAGCCTGCCTTCCTTAAACTGCCGCCATTGGACGTGATTTGCAGTCTCTCCCATCCCTTCGAAATGGAGCGGTTCAAAAGTGTCCTTAGGCTGTTCTTGATACCTGAACCATTGAAATCGCTCACTAGGAGGCCTCGTATCAGGCAAATCCAGCCGCTGCATTTCAAACAAACGGTTGTTGGTATTTTTGAATGAATAGAGGCATTTTAATTGGTTCGGGAGCATCAAGATGAGATACCAGATTAAAATGCATTTTGGCGCACCCGTCAGCTTGAATACGTTGGCTTGCTCAACATATTCTTAACATTATGATTCACTTGCAAATAGCGGTTATCGCAGCCATTTCAATTTTAATACCTGCAAACCTTTTTGCATCGCCCCCATACGTCGTTATCAAGCCAAGCAACCCTTACTATTATATCAGCGCTGCTGTTACCAACGCACAGGTACCTGCTGGCACTCAGGTCAGCGGTTACGTTATCAATAGCCACGCAAACTTAAGCAACGCCAAACTTGCCAAAATGAACTTGCAAGGTGCATTTTTAGCCTATTCGAATCTCACCAAAGCAGATTTCTCCGGCGTTAACATGCAACTTGGCGATATCGCGTTCGCTCATGCGAGCGGCGCCAACTTCGCTGGCGCAAAACTCTCAGGCACGGCCATGAGCGGCGCCGATCTAACCGGGGCGATTTTTGACAACGCCCAAGTGTTTTCGGCCCCGGCTGAAAACGCCACTTTCACCCATGCCAGCCTAAAAAAGGTACAGATGGGTTACGCGAACGTTGCAGGGTCGTCCTTCAGGCATGCGGATCTAACGGGCGCCAGTATGAGCGGGGTTGCCGCCAACGGCGCGGATTTTTACAAGGCCAATCTCAAAGGCGCAAACTTCACCGGCGCAGACCTCAGCGGAGCAAAAAACTTTGCCTTTGCTGAGGTCGATAGCACAACCGTGTTCGAAAATACCATCATGCCCGATGGCACGATGAAGAACATGGCTTCGAAAAAAGTGTTACCAAGTGATGCAGGCAGCGGTGCGCCGGTCTATGTAACGCCCGACAACCCATTTTACATTTTGGTTTCGGTAGGAAACGCCGCTAATTACGACAGCATTGTAAAAGGTTACCACCTAAAGCCTTTTGCCAATCTTAGAGGCGCTAATCTTTCCAGCGCCAATTTATCCGGCTCCTCGCTCGCATTTGCAAACCTAACAGGCGCCAACTTAAATAAGAGCTTTTGCCAGCAAATGAATCTAAACGGCGCACATGCCCAAAAGATTAAACTCAATGGCGCCAAGCTTTCCGGGCTGTCTGCCACTTTAGGCGATTTTGAAAAGGCGAGTTTTCGAGGCGCGCAAATGCATTTGGTCGCCCTTACTTTTGGCAATTTTCGAAACAGTAATTTTGAGAAAGCGGACCTCGCCTTTGCCACGTTGAACGGGTCCGATTTTACCGGGGCAAAACTCCGCTACGTGAATCTCGCTAGTACAGATGTTAACGGCGCCAATTTCACCAACGCCGACATGACAGGCATCAACCTCAGCAACGCGGATTTAACCGGCTCCACCTTAACGGGAGCACTTCTAAAGGAGGCCATTTTTTGCAACACCCTCATGCCAGACGGCACCGTGAAAGCCCCCCGTGCCGGCATGTGCCCCGACCAGCCGGAGTGACCTTTGTTTACTCAGTAATAGTTGATTCTACAAATTTCAGATATATAGAGAAACTATGGAGGAGCAGACAAACAAACCTTGGCAAGCTGAAAATATCGTTACTGCAGAGCTGGCAACGTTGTTAATTAGTCAACAATTTCCCAAACTAACGGTAGACACCATCCTACCCATGGGTGCCGGCTGGGACAACACGGCTTATTTGGTCAATCAAAACTTAGTCTTCCGATTTCCAAGAAGACAGATTGCCGTCGATTTAATGACGCATGAATCACGGGTCTTAACGCAGATCGCCCATCGATTGCCCCTGCCCGTGCCACTGCCTATTTATATTGGTCAGGCGTCTACTCATTTTCCGTGGCCCTTTAGCGGGTACACCCTCCTGCCCGGGCAGACCGCATGTGAGGCGGCCTTGAGCGCGAATGAGCGCGTGGCTGCCGCGAAGCCTTTGGCTGAGTTTCTAAAAGCATTGCACAGCATAACACCACCCAAAGAAGCCCCGGCGGATACTTTAGGCCGCGCGGACCCCAAATTACGTTGGGGAAGAACGCTTGCGCAGCTTAATAAAATCAACACGCTGCAAATATTCGCCAATATGAAGCCGCTCTTTCGGCAGCTGGAAGAACTCAAAGACCTCCAGGAGCTTGAACTTTCCCCGAACCAAAATGTGCTCTGCCATGGAGATTTATACGCCAGGCATATACTCATCGCAACAAATCGAACTCCCTGCGGTATCATCGACTGGGGCGATGTGCATATTGGCAACCGCGCGGTGGATTTATCGTTGGCATTCGCATTTCTACCTCCAGCGGGCCGCGAGATATTTTTTGAGTATTATGGAACAGTAGATCGACTGACCTTAAGATTAGCGCAGTTGAGAGCTTTATTCAGCCTGGCAACGCTTTTAGTATTTAGCCATGACATCAAAGAGGAAGCGCTTTTCAATGAGGCGCATTGGTCTTTGGGAATGATTAAGTGATACGCTTGCCCCAATGATCCAACTTCGAAAATCAAACGACCGAGGTCATGCCAAACATGGGTGGCTCGATACTTACTACACATTCTCCTTCGCCAACTACCATGATCCCAAATTTGTGGGCTTCCGCGATTTGCTGGTCATCAATGAAGATCGCATCCAACCGGGGCAAGGTTTTGGAAAACACCCTCATGAGAACATGGAGATTATTACCTACATTCTGGAGGGCGAGCTGGAGCATAAAGACAGCATGGGCACTGGCTCCGTGATTCGCCCTGGCGATATTCAACGCATGAGCGCCGGCACTGGCGTTATCCATAGCGAGTTTAATCATTCACAAACGCAAATGGTTCATCTGCTACAGATTTGGATCACGCCGCAACAAAAGGGCATAAAACCTGGCTACGAAGAGAAGCGCTTTTCGACCGATGAAAAAAAGAACCGTTTAAAGCTGGTCGCTTCACCCACGGGTGAAGATGGTTCAGTAACGATTCATCAAGATGTGAAACTTTACGTGACCCTCTTGGAAAGCAGTCAAAAAGTGGAGCATCTCTTTGCACTTGGCCGCCATGGCTGGATACAAGTCGCGCGGGGCGGCGTTAAGTTAAATGAGCAAATTTTAGAAGCAGGTGACGGGGCCGCTATTAGCGGCGAGCCTCAAATCGAACTAATCGCCGATAAGGCGTCAGAAGTACTACTATTTGACTTGGTCTGACACTTGGCACATGGCCTCTTAATTACCGTTTGCTATGGCTCTAATGGCTATTCGATCTAAATTTGTTCTTACATTTGCGACTAAATGGCGATTGAGCGCGAGATACGCTTGAGCTTCAGGAATTCCTATCAGGCCCAATACGAATTCACGAGGCATCTTTATCGAATGGGCAAGCGCATTATCTTTAAATGCTTCAAGTTTTACATTAGTTGGAGCGCTTAAGAAAGGCCTGAGCATCGTTAGTAGAGTACTGATAGCAGTATCTCCCTTCTTTGCCCAATCAATGGACTGATATAAAAATTCGCAAGGAATTTCGTTAGGAAGCAACGCTAACTCTGCTGGGGCAAGTGACTTCAGCTTTCGAATCAAATTGATGGCGTTATAGGCAATGAGGACAGGCTTTGACATACCGCTGGCATCTGCCTCGGCAACTGCTGCCTCTAGGCCTTTTGAGAAGGGCGATTTTTTAAGTGGTGCCAAGTCACCGCGTCTCAAGCGTCCAACTTTTTTAGCCAATTTCTCGCTTTTGCCTAACGATGCATAATTTGCCGCGATCGAAAAAGCTGCGACGTAAGGAATGTTCAGCGCTTCGTAGAGTGTTTGGGCCTGATTCCATTCATCTATTAAGGTTGAGGTTCTGATGAAACTGACGGCAAGACTTGCCGCGCGTGCTGTTTCGCGATCTAGACTTTCAGCCAGCACTTCTTGAGCCTTAGCATGGGCTAACCCACCTAGAGCACCGCCAATAGGGCCGGCAATACTGTAGCCAGCGGAACCGCCAAGGGTCCGGCCCCCAGAGCCTTCATAGGCGGCAATTAGGAGCGGCATTTTCGAGAGCGCATCAAGCATGACGATTTGGCCGACCGTTAGTGGATTGTCCAGTTCAGCAGCGTATGATGTCTTACCGTCATCGCCTGCCAAAATATCGATGGTTAAATATCGGACCCTTTGCTGGAAGATAAGATTTTGCAACATTGCTCCCGCATTAGCGTTTTCGGAAAGCAAATTTGCCACGTGGGCAAGCTGAGCTGCCATGGATGCGGCAAGGACTGGGTGCCTTGTCACAAAACTGGGCAAATCCTGCAAAAACTGCCTAGCATTTTCGGCAAGCTTTTGCGGGTCCCCTAAAGCAGCCCAAGTTTCAGAAAATGCCCTTTGATACGCTTGGGACGTGCTGGAAATACCTTGTTGCGCCAAAGAGTACTCCAACACTAGTCTTGCTAAAGTTGGCTTTGCATCAACGGAGGTAAGCCAACTCTGGGCCCAGTTTAATGTGGATTGCACAAGCCCTACCTGAGGATAAGGGTCGGCACCTTGATATGTTTTCTGAAGATTTTCCTCAAAGGCTTGAAGCTCGCTCATTTTACTAGCCACTTGTTCTCGAGCGGCATTTTGTTCTATCAACCGCCTGATTTCGGTAGCCTTTTCTTGATAAAGACGTAAATTTTCAGGTCTTTGCTGCTCTAACTTTCGCGTAAGTTCCACATCTTTTTGAACGATCTTCTTGGCCACGTCCCTCAATATATCAATGTGAACCAACTCGCTTTTACAGGCACTGAGATGCGCCGACAGCGAACGACCGCGGGGTGTCCGTATCAAATCTTCGCAGTCAACAATATGGGCATATAAGGTTGCCGAGAATTCATTCAGTTTATTCAGAGTGGTGAGATGTTGACTTCTCGTTATATGAGCCGCAAGTCTTTTCCCATAGGTTCTTTGCAGCATGGAGTTTTCATCATCGCTCGCGGGAGGTAGGCGCAAATGCCTTCTTTCCCAACTTAAAGTCGACAAGTCATGTCCCACTGGATGCGCGACCGGCAATTCCAGCGTTTTCAATGAACTGTCTAAAAATTCATAATAAGCCTCAACGCTTTTTTTGTACTGAGCTGTGATTTCGAGCGGAGCAGAATCAAAGCTGTCGTTTTCACCAGTGGCCGATGCATGAGAAGGGCTATACCTTTCATCGCTGTCAGGGGTATAAACTTCTAGCCGATCGCCGGTAAAAATTCCCTTCATAGTACATTATATCATAAATTTTGATCAGCGTTAACGATCCAATAAACATATCGCTAAAATGACCCACATTGACCATTACACGCAACAATAAATAACAGTCTAACCATGAAGCTTAACCATGTCCAGTTTGTACACGTTTTCTTTTTTACCTTCTCGATTGGCAGTTCCAATATTCCAGTTAGAATATCGAACTGTTGCAGCGCTACTCCTTACAAAAGACCACATCACGGGGCGCAATTTTCAACGTTTTTGCAAACCAGACTCTTGCTGTTTCTTTATCACCCAGTTGATCAATGAGCTTATTTTCCATTGCGAGCGATCCAGATAAAGACGAACCGTTGGCAAGTTTTTTGACCTGTTCGAGGGGCAAACGTCTGTTCTCGGAAACTAATTCCGTGAAATGGTCATGCCAATCTTTCAAATTTCGTTCTATGAACACCCTTTCTCTAGGAGCGAGTGGCTTATGTTCTGTTCCATGGTCTTTAAATTCGGCAGAGCTTAAAGAAACATATTTCAGTCCATCTTTGGTATTTTTTTCACTTTTTTCTAAATAAGACATTGTGATTCCAATGGCTCCAACGTCCGAAAATCGTGATGCAATAATCGTTTTTGCACCCGTTGCAATCATATAAGCAGCAGAGAGTCCCATGTCTCCTATTTGCGCCACCACCGGTTTAGAGGCATGTTTGAATCCGTTGGTGATAGCTTCTCCAGCAGCCGGTTGGCCGCCCGACGAATCGATAGATGCTAATACACCTAAGATGTCCGGATTTTTTTCTGCCTGACGAAGCTGGGCTAGGACTTCATCTGGCGTTGTGCTCTTCATTTCACCTTGAGCGTACGAAACAATTTCACCCAAGATAGGTATTACCGCGATATTGCATTGTTCAACTTTATACTCTCTGATGGCCAAAACCATAAATCCAAAGAAAGCCAACAGCAACGCGGACCCAAATAGCAGTTTTATGAACTTCACAAGCAGGAGTCTACCGCATATTAACAAACATTTCCATTACTGGCCGTGCCGCCCGAAGCTCAAAGAGCGAAGGCTGGAGCAGACAGCCAGAATCGAACCTCACAAAATTAGCGGTCTAATTACCGATGCGAAGACTCGTGGACGACGATAGCATCTTCTTTATGAAAACACTTACCCTTGCATTAGCCATATTTACTTCAACAGCCACTTGGGCCATGCCCGCTTTAACCTCCGACTTGATCAAAAATCTCCTGAGCAACCAAGTCTTTTTAAGCATCGTAGACGATGAGAGTACAACCGGTTTTCACAATCTTCAGATCGAGAGACACCAGCTCAGTTCATTTGAATACCGAAGTTGTGGGTTCAGCAACAGCCGTTCTGCCGCAGGCATCAAGGTTACGTTTGACAAAGGAGATCGCAGCATGTCGTATTTGTTCGGCACGCCTGAATCCGCTTCTGACTTAAGATATTGCAATCGACCCGTTTAGGTTGGCCATTTTTAGCTAAGAAAAAGGTTTCAGGTTTGCGTGAGGCGTATGCAATCCATATGCAGAGACAGGTCTACAAATAACATCAAAAGCTGTGATGATATCTCCGCGTTCATTTTCAGGCAAAATGCCGATGTATTCTTCCCAAACTTCTGGGTAATGGTCTCTCATTCCATACCATACTTGTTTGATTCTGCTTCCGTACCGAGAAAAATTCCCCGTAATATAAACCCCTAGCATCTTTCTGACTTAGGCATTGCATAAATCCGCCAATTGGGATGAGCCTTCTACCGACAATGGAGTTCCGAATAGCTCTACAGCGATGAAACCCTGGCTAGCCACACACGGCAATACATCATTTTCAGAATCGAAACACGGTCAACCATTCTTCTTTTTCAGGTATGTAACCCATTTTAATGATTCCAGCTTCAATTTCTGGCATATGATTAGCCCCGTAGATGATGGTTGTAACTCCGGGCCGCTGAATATAGTTCGCTTGAACATGCTGAAGAGCCACCTCATTGCGATAACGCATAAATGTTTCTCTGTCTTGCTCATCCATACCTGAAGGATCTAAATGAGAAGCCATGAGTGTTTCAGCAAATTTTTGTTTGGTAAGCTTAGAAGGGGGCCCTGGCGTCGTTCGTTTGGTTGCGAGCCATTGTTTAAATTCGGCATTAGATTGTGCTAGAAGTCTGTCAATATCCACCGCTTTGGTCATCCCTCTGTCGATCGATTCTTGAACGCTGACAGCAAGCACCTGCGCGCAAAGATCAAGATTCTGCCATCCATGCTGTTCGATAAGTTTACGAGAACCTTGGCGCTGAATATCTCTGGCGAATATCTGCGCATATGAGGCATCGATATTCTTAGAGCGTCCTGAAGGATATGAAATGTAATCTGATTGCATTGATAATCCCAAGTCTAATGCAGTGTTACCAAATCCACCCATCAAATCTAAAAGTTTACGGCACTGTACTTGAGGCATAGTGAAGAACTGTGGCCCAATTTTTTCAACAATAAAATTGTCATCATTATGGACGTTTTCGAATAATATCGCGTTGGACTTATCCAGTATTCTTTGGACTAAGACATAGAATTCGTGGTGCCCGATATGTACCATCGGAAGCAATTGGATCTTGGCGGATGAATCTTTCTCAAGATAGTAGGTCCTACTGGCGAGCTGAAATTGGCTTTGATCCGTGATCCGCATGAATGGCGAACCTGCTGTAAACTCAGAGTTTCTATTTCCGCATGAAAGAAATAAAACCGTCATACAACAAACAAATATCGATTTTAACATGATTAAATTATGACATAACTTCTGCTTGTAGGCCATACAAAGTCTCCTCCAAAGGCAAGGCCCCTGTGACGCCTCTTGTTTTGCCCAGAGCTGCTGCCACTCATACCCTTCATGGCAGGCGATTCCCGCAAGTCCCTGATTTTACTGGAGCCGACAGCCAGAATCGAACTGGCGACCTACTGTTTACGAAACAGTTGCTCTACCAACTGAGCTATGACGGCGCGTTTTGGAATCTATGATTTTCTCCGGCGGCCGTCAAGGTAAAGCTACTTCGGTATTAATGCGTGCAAACCAAGTCTCTAATTTTGCTGACACTCGCTCTTAAGGTTTCACGACTTCTGTCGGTCATAGCACTCCAACGATCGTTAATTTCGTCACAAGGAGTTCTATTCTGCGAGTTTCGAGCATGGGGATTTGCCCCTTTTGCGATGAGAGCTTCGACATTCTCTTCCTTCAACCAATAGGCAGCCCTATGGAGCGCTGTTTGCTTCTTGTCGTTATCCACAGCGTGGACATCCGCACCTAGTTCAATTAGCGTGTTTATCACGTCTTGATAGCCTGATAACCAATGACTTTGCGCAGCGGCTACGTGAAGCGGAGTTCTTCCTTTGGGAGCGTCTCGCGCATTTAAATCCGCTCCTTTGCTTGCCAAATACTTAATCATAGAGATATCGCCTTGATAAGCTGCAATATGCATGGGCGTATTTCTATTGTTATCCGATGAATTAGCCGAAATGCCATCTTGTTCAATTAACTTTCGCACTTCTTCCATCCGATTGAATTTGACCGCAGAGTGCAAGGGATAGTTATGAGGATCGGGTACTATACGATTCAGCTCACTTTCACAGGAAGAACCCATTTGAAAAAGCGCGAAGCCTAAGATCAAGATATTGAGGAGTAGTTTCATAATGTTTTTTCGACCAAGTAAAGCTCATGATACAGACATAATAGAATGGCCGTTAGTGGCGTTGCAATAAAAACACCCAAAAGCCCAAACCAGAAGCCGAAAAATAGCATTGCGATGACGAGCAATGCTTCAGGAATCTGGACCTGAGCTTTCATCACCATGGGCAGCAGAATATTGCCTTCGATCTGTTGGGTTATAAAGAAAACTAGCAAAACCCATGGTATCTGCTGGATATCCGTTGCGAGTGTTACCAAAGAAACCGCCACAACCACAATAAGCGTTCCGACGTAAGGGATAATGCCAAATATAGCGGTTAAGAGACCGAAAAATGCCCAATAATCGACGCCTACCAACCACAGCCCTGCCGTTGTTAGCAATCCAATAATGGCCATGTCGAGCAATTGGCCGACGAACCAAGTTTGGGTCACTTTGCCACAACGGCTCAGAATATGTTCCGTACGTTTTTGATAGGCAGCTGGGACTGCTCGCAGAAACCCTCGAAAATAGTAGTCCGCTTCCACCGCCAGATAAAGTCCAATAAATATCGCTACAACAGCGCCACCGAAGGCCGCCAGGCCGTCGTGTGCTCCGCTGCCAACAGTGAACAATAGAGTTTTTAACCCGTCTGACATATCAATGTTTTGAATATAGGAACGCAGCCAAGGGAAATTATTGAACAAACGTTCAAGTTGGCTTTGGACATTCAAAGAAAGTTCAGGGAAACCAGCTACGAATGCATTCGCTTGGTCAACAATAATCCATCCGAACGCTAATAAAAGCGCAAGAGACGACAATAAAAACGTGACAAAGACCAACAGGGCCGCATAGCCCCGCTTAAGCTTAAATAAAGTTTGGGCGCGGTCCAAGATGGGGGTTAATAAGACACCAATGCCAACGCCGATAAGCGTCAGTATCACCATGTAACGTGATACAAAGAGGACCGAAAGGAATACAATCAAAGCAATCGATTGAAACCATGGTGAGGTTTTACTGGTAGTCATTAATGTTCTTATTACGCGAATGAGATAGAAAATAAAAGAAAAGCTTCAGAAATTCAGTCGAAGGCTCGACTGAATTTTGAAACGTGCCTATGCTATCGTAAGAATAAGCGTTCCGCGCTCTAAGGTGTCGCCTGTGGCGGCAAAGACTTCTTTTACAAGGCCGCTACGTTGCGCTTTGAGTTCGTTTTCCATTTTCATGGCTTCAACAACAGCTACGCCTTGGCCTTCTAGAACTTTATCGCCGGCTGCGACTAAGAGGCGCATTAATTTGCCTGGCATCGGTGAGGTGATTTTTAACGGCCCGCTGGCTACAGGATTTAGGCCTCTAGCTTTCTTCATTTTAAGGGCGCGTTCGCCTAGGATTTCTACGGGGATGACGCGCCCACGTACTCTGACTGCCAGACGACCATCCAGCGGGTCTGCCGGATTTAAAGGCTCAACATCGATATCGTAACTGCGACCGTTGATGAGTACCGATGTGACATCAGGGCCTAGGCGCCTAGCGTCCACTTGATAGACTTGGCCATCTAAAGTGATTTCGCCGCTTGGGTCAATTTGGATGGCATGTTCTTTGCCCTCTAATGAGGCAATTAATTTCATAAGCCAAGCCCTAAAGTTTGTTGCCACGCAGAAAGAGCGTCCGGCTTTTCGTGATTCAGTTGAACATTCGTTTGCAATGAACACTCGTGCTCTTGGTAGAACAACGCAGCGCCTAAAAGGGCCGCGATGCGGTCGGAATCTTGAACCCAATCTGATGTTTCAGCCCAGAGTCTGTCGATGATACTCGTGTCGTAATCGCCACTATGGAAGGGGTGGAAGTTTAAGATTTGTCGTAGGAAAGTTGTGTTGGTCACACAACCCTGAATGATGAGTTCAGACAGTGCTCTGTCTAAGCGCCTCAGCGCGACATCCCGAGTCGGAGCCCAAGTGATAATTTTACCAATCATGGAGTCGTAGTCGACAGCCACTTCATAACCGCCGTAGATGGCCATGTCAGTTCGAACGTACGGGCCGCCGGGTTGTTTGTAGCTTTTGATGAGGCCTGGTGATGGTATAAAGTTTTGATTTGGATCTTCAGCGCAAACGCGTGCTTCGATGGCCCAGCCCGTCGGGTCCAAATCGCTTTGTTCAAAAGGTAAAGGCTCGCCCTGAGCGACTAGAATCTGCATTTCTACCAAATCTAAGTCTGTCACCATTTCGGTGATGGGATGCTCCACTTGCAGGCGCGTGTTCATTTCCATGAAGTAAAAATTTCGGTGGGCATCAACCAGAAACTCGATGGTGCCAGCGCCTAAATAGTCCACGGCCCTAGCAGCTTGTCTCGCCACTTCGCCCATTTTCTCGCGCATGGGCGGCGTCACAAATGTACTAGGGGATTCTTCAATGACCTTTTGATGGCGCCTTTGAACGGAGCATTCGCGTTCGGGGAAAGAAAACACGCGACCGTGACTGTCGGCGAAAATTTGCACTTCGATGTGTCTGGGTTTTTCTAAAAACTTCTCGATGTACATGGCGCTGTCGCCAAAGGCATTTTGCGACTCGCTTTGGGCTGACTCCAGGCAGCTTAGAAAATCTTCTGGTTTAGACACTAAGCGCATGCCGCGCCCGCCTCCGCCCGCTGCGGCTTTGAGCATGACGGGAAAGCCGATTTCGACGGCGGCAGCCATTGCACTTGTTGGGTCTGTGATAGCCTCCGTTAAACCTGGAACGACGGGCACACCGGCAGCCTGCATGATTTGCCTGGCTCTGGTTTTAGAGCCCATCGATTCTATAGAATGCGCCTTAGGGCCAATAAAAATGAAGCCAGCTTCTTCTACGGCAGCCGCAAAATGCGCATTTTCGGACAAGAAGCCGTAGCCTGGGTGAATAGCATCGGCACCGGATTGCTTGGCAACGGCAATGATTTTTTCAATGTTCAAATAGCTTTGCGCAGCGCTAGCGGGACCGATAAAGAACGCTTCGGTCGCATAGCGTACGTGGAGGGCTTTTCGGTCGGGCTCTGAATAGACTGCCACCGAATCGATGCCCAAATCGCGGCAGGTTCGCATCACTCGAACGGCAATCTCGCCTCGATTCGCCACGAGAATTTTGCGGATTTTCATAGCGGCATGTTTCCGTGCTTTTTGGGCGGATTAGTGTCGCGCTTATTTTGCAACATGGCTAAGGCCTGGCAGAATCTTGGCCTTAAGTCTTCCGGTAAGATGACTTCGTCTATGTAGCCTAACTCGGCTGCATGATAAGGGTTTTGATATTTGCTCGCGTAGTCCGCCACCAATTCTTTAAAGCGCGCATCTTTGTCAGCTGCGGCAGCAATTTCTTCCCGCTTAATAACCGCTACGGCTCCTTCAGCACCCATGACAGCGATTTGAGCGGTGGGAAGGGCAAAGTTTAAATCCCCGCGCAGATTTTTAGCGCCCATCACGCAGTACGCGCCACCGTAGGCTTTGCGTAGAACCACGGTGATTTTAGGAACAGTGGCTTCGGCATAAGCGTAAAGCAATTTAGCGCCATGGCGAATAACGCCGCCGTATTCTTGCTCAGTGCCGGGCAGAAAGCCGGGTACGTCCACAAAAGTCAAGATTGGGATGTTAAAGCAGTCGCAAAAGCGAACAAAACGTGCGGCTTTATCAGAAGCGTTAATGTCAATGGCGCCAGCCATGATGGCCGGTTGATTGGCAACGATGCCCACACTTTTGCCCATCATGCGAGCAAAGCCAACGACCATATTTTGTGCAAAAGCTTCGTGCACTTCGAAAAAATCAGCATCGTCTATAACGGCCTTAACAACTTCGCGCACATCGTAGGGTTTACTCGCATGCTCGGGGATAATCGTTTTAAGTTTTTCATCGCGTCTATCAGGGCTATCTGCAGATATTTTGCTGGGCGCTAGGTCTCTATTATTGGAAGGCAAGTACGACAACAGCTTGCGGATGGCGAGCAAAGTTGCCGTATCGTCTGGGCACGCAAAGTGCGCAACACCGCTTTTAGCATTATGTGTGTCTGCGCCGCCGAGCTCTTCCATGGTGACCTCTTCATGGGTCACCGTTTTTATAACATCAGGCCCGGTCAAAAACATGTTGCTGGTGTTTTGAACCATAAAAATAAAATCGGTGAGCGCTGGCGAGTACACCGCGCCGCCCGCGCATGGGCCCATCACCGCAGAAATTTGCGGGATGACGCCTGAAGACAGCGCATTGCGACAAAAAATATCGGTGTAGCCGGCCAAAGAGGCAACGCCTTCTTGGATGCGGGCACCGCCTGAATCGCTTAGGCCAATCACCGGCGCGCCGGTTTTCAGTGCTAGATCGTATATTTTGCAGATTTTCTGCGCCACAACGGTGGAGAGCGAGCCGCCAAAGACTGTAAAATCTTGCGCATACACAAAGACCTGACGGCCGTCGATTTGGCCAAAGCCAGTCACTACCCCGTCGCCTGGAACTTGCCCGCCATTTTGACTGACGCGAAATTTATCGGTCTCTACAAAGGCGCCCGGATCAAGCAGCAGGTCAACGCGTTCTCTGGCTGTTAACTTAGCGCCCTGGTGCTGTTTTTCAGTTCGCTGAGGGCCCCCACCCAAAAGTGCCTGCGCATTTTTTTGGGCCAGAATGTCTCTTTGCATATTATCCACGCCTGTCCTCTAATGCGCTGCCGCAAGTCTTGCAATGCGCATCGTCACTCGATTTATTTTGCGCCCGCATAAACTCAGAAGAAACAATGCCAGTGGGTACCGCAATAATAGTGTAGCCCACTATCATCAGGATAGAGGCCAGGCACTGCCCTCCGACCGTGTGGGGCGAAATGTCGCCATAACCTACGGTCGTGACCGTGACGATCGCCCAATACATGGCTCTTGGAATGCTATCAAAACCATTTTCTTCGCCTTCAATTAAATACATCAAAGTAGCCGCCACCAACACGATGGTGATAACGCTAAGCAAGAAGACCAATATCTTTCTCCTGCTGCCTCTTAATGCCGCAGACAACATTTGTGCCTCCGCCAGGTAAGGGCCGAGCTTCAAGATTCTAAACACCCGCAGCATCCGGAAGATACGAACCACCAACAAAGAGTGCGCGCTCGGAACAATAACCGCCAGATAGGTAGGCAGGACGGCAACCAGATCGACCAAGCCATAAAAGCTAAAAATATAAGCCAACGGCTTTCGAACGCTTATTACCCGGCCCAGATATTCAAGCGTAAAAAGCAGTGTGAACACCCATTCGGCTCTGCGCAACATGAGCCCATGCTCGAGCCGAATTTCTCGCACACTATCCAGACAAACAACCAGGACGCTTCCTAAAATCGTCACCAGCAAGACAATGTCAAAAAACTTGCCCAGCTGAGTGTCTGATTTGAAAATCACATCGTAGAGTTTTTCTTTGAAGCGGTGCATCGCAAATCAATATCACCCTTTTGGTTGCGAGTTTTCAAACTTATGCCATTATCTAAGCGCTTTATGACCAATCTATCTCAAAATCTCAATATTGGAATTGTTCGAAAACTACCTGCGCAAGAAGCTCTTATGGCAATTAAAGAGCGCGGCATTGTAGACAGTCATGAGCTGCTGGAGCTGCTCTCGCCGAGCCAAGTGCAGGAAATATTTGACTTGGATGCATGGAATTTTGACCAGGTAAATATTGAGAAAATGGAAGAATGGCTTGAGAACTTATTTACTGCAAACTCTGCGGTAGCGGTTAAAGCTTTTCACGAGCTAGATATTGAACTCATTGCTTTTCTGCTCAAAACGCAGACCGAGATATACCATTTGGAAATGGGCGAAGATCCCATCGAATCACCCGAGCAAGCGCTATACACACCAGATGGGCGCTACTTGGTGGTTTTTTCGGGAAGCACCGTTTGGAAGTATATTTTAGAGCAGCTTTTCGCGCGCGATTTGGATTTCTCGCTCAGGCTTTTAGAGTCAGTTCGTTATGAAACAGCTTCAGGGCTTGAAGAAGAAGCTTTGCATTGGCGAGATGGCCGGCTTCAAGATCTAGGGTTTTCACCGCTGGCTGAACTTAAGAGCATCTTGCAGAAAGTTAACCCCGACATGCCGCTGCCTCCTTTGCCTGACAACATTATTGAAGGCGACGAATCCGTTCAGCCAGGGCTTCTTAAACTGGCGGCCAGCAAAGGTGTGTTCGAAAAAGCTTATGATGCGCTGCCTGAAAAAGACCGCCCCCGCGTGATGCGAGAGTTTATCGCTACCTGCAACCAAGTTCACTTGGCTTACGGCAGAGACGCAGGTGAAAGACAGGCACTGACAGAGACCATCACCTACGTGACTTTGATGATCGAGAAGGCCTTAGAGTACCGTTCTATCGACGCTCTAGCAAAAACTTCGGTTAAAAAGCTTTTTCAAATTGGACATTCATTAAAGTAGGCTGCTATAGACCCTACATGCAGCCGATTGAAATAGCCGATGACGTTGCCCCTAAGCAAGAAAACCTGTTTGAGCTTGCAGATGGCCAGCTTGAAAAAGCTTTTGAGATCGTCTCGATGGATGAATCGCTGAAAAGCATTCTCAAGCAGCCCAAGAACGAAATCATCATCCATTTTCCGGTCAAGCTCACTTCCGGCAAAATCGAAATGTTCAAAGGCTATAGGGTTCAGCACAACAACATTTTAGGACCTTTCAAAGGCGGCATTCGCTACCACGAAAGCGTCTATTTAAACGAGTGCAAAGCGCTGGCGGCGTGGATGACATGGAAATGCGCGCTACAAAACATCCCCTTCGGCGGCGGCAAAGGCGGCATCAAATTTAATCCGCATCTTTATAACAACGAAGATTTGGAACATATCACCCGCCGCTTCACGCACGCACTCGGCAACAACATCGGCCCTGAGTGGGACGTCCCTGCCCCTGACATGGGCACCAACGCCCAAATCATGGACTGGATGATGGATACGTTTAGCAACATTGTCTCAACCTCCGATCGCCAATCAGTGAAACGCGTGGTGACGGGTAAATCCATCGTCTGCGGCGGCAGCCCGGGTCGCGAAGAAGCAACCGGACGCGGCATCGTACATTGTATCACCCAGTGGGCCAATGAAAACCGCTTCTCCCTGCCCGGCGCAACCTTGGCTGTACAAGGCTTTGGTAACGTGGGTTCAAACACGGCACAAATCCTATCCCGCATGGGTGTCAGCCTAACGGCGGTCGGCGATCACACTGGCTACTGGCGACATCCTGAAGGCTTTAACCCTTACAAACTTTCCGAGTATGTCAAAGCCAAACGCAGCCTAGATGGCTATCCAGGTGGGCAGGCTATCAGTCGAGACGAGTTTTTCTCCACACAATGCGATATTTTCGTGCCCGCAGCCTTAGAATTGCAAATCTGTGCTCACGAAGCAAAGCTCATGAACTGCAAAGTCGTGGTAGAAGGCGCAAATGGGCCGACTGATTTAGAGGGCGAAAAGATTTTGCTTTCGAAAAACATCCCGGTCATCCCAGACATTCTGGCAAACTCAGGCGGCGTGGTGGTCAGCTATTTTGAATGGCTGCAAAACAAACGCAGCGAGACTTGGGATATTGAAGATGTGCGCATGCGCCTCGAAACGCGCATGAAGCATATCTATCAAGAAGTGTCTGATAAGGCGCGCTTGCTGCATATCGAAATGCGAACCGCGGCTTACGCAATTGCTTTAGAGCGCCTAAAAGAAATCTACACCCGCCGCGGCATCTGGCCCTGAGGCATTACCAAGAATAGCCGATGGCGAATTCGAAGGCTGGCACAATGCCATGCAGAGCGAAAATATCGTTTTTCGCCTCTGCTTTAGTGGTTAAATAAACATATCTCGCACCCCCGGCTAAGTTTAGTGTGAAGCCCGAGTCCCAAACCCAGGAGTAGCCGAGCATCGCAGTTCCACCTACCAAGAAAGCGCTATTACGACTGCCAAATTGCATCCAACCCAGATTTACCATAGGCTGGACGTAAAACCCGTCCCTAAACGCTCCGCCGGAGAAGTAAAACCGGGCGCCTAAACCACTGTTAACTCCAAATACATAGGACGCACTATTCTGGTTGTTATCACCATAGGTGACGCTCCCGCCGATGTACGTCAGCTCCAATGGGATAACCAGCGCAACTTTGTCAGCAACACGAATGCCAAAAGAGCTCCCGAAAGTCAGTCCCAATAAAGAAAGCGGATTCCACATGATCTGCAAAGACCGATCTTCAGTATATGACTCTTCATAAGACTCTTTAGCCACCCCAACATGCTCAGCGAAAGTTGCTTGAGAGGCGATTAGCGCTAAAAGAACGATGCTTAACTTAATTTTCATAGTCACTCCTGAATATCTATTGAAGCTGAACTTGCCAAGTATATTCAAGGGAAAACTAAAAATAAAAAAAGGGAGATGCCTCTCCCACCTGCGCTGAAGCTTCGGCGGGCTAGCCCGCCATTTGCCTTACCAGGTATAACCGAATGCTAATGACATGGTTGGGTGTAAAGTGTGCTCCATATCACCTACCTGAACTAACTTGTCGGAACCTTTTTCTAGCAAAGTAGCAAATTGATAATCAAGACCAGCAGCAATGTTCATGGTAAAGCCTGTATGCCATACCCATGAGTAACCAGCCAACAGATCTGCATTCACTTTCAGCGAATCCACCTCTGTCGACAAAGCCCTGTTCCATGCAACGGTCGCGATTGGTTGGAGGTAAAAGCCACTACCCATCGCAGCACCGGTCAAGTAAAAGCGTGCGCCTAAACCTGTTCCCAAAGCCAACGAATAGTTCGTGTTATCAAGGTTATTCACCCGTGTCTGGTGCAGCTGCCCACCGATTTGCACCGGTACCAGCAGGGCCACATTTTCAGACAAGCGTAGAGCGTATTCTCCAGCGAGTGTCAGCTTAGCAAGCTGCAAAACATCTAACGTGAAAGACATCGAACGGTCTTTGACGATTCTTGTTTCGACGATAGTGCTCTCACCGACGGGTCTATCAAAGTACTCTGTTGTCTTGGCTTGAAGCGCTTGAGTACCCAAGAGAGTCATTAGTGAAGTAAACAAAAATTTTTTCATACCATTCTCCTTGATAGGTTTTTTTATTCCAGATCACCCTATCTGAAGAACAACCTATCAAAGAAAATTCAGATCACCAAATTTCGCTACGCTTCCACAGATTTCTCAGAGATATTCAGCAAATCCTCAGCTTGGTTTCTGAAATCTTCATCGCTGATTCCCAAAGAGTTGCCTGTTGCAAGGGCAAGCTCACGGCAGACGCCGAAATAGCGTTTTTGCATTTCAGAGAAACGTTCTTGAGACATTTGCAATTTACCGCGTGTGGCAGCAAATAATTTTTCAGCGTGTTCTGAACGCTTCAGCAAGCGGCCCATTTCCATAATGACATCTTCGGACAGGCCATCGACGTTCGCAGTCAACTGAGAGGCCAAGCTCTTTTTGTTTTTGTCGATTGACTGTTTGCGCTGCGTTACTTGAGCTTCCAACTTGGCCAAACGATCTTCATAGTGCGCTTTCAGTTTAGCCAACTCCTCTTCATGCGCCTGCTCAGCTTGTTGCTGAACGGTTTTTAGGGCCACGTCAAAAGAAGGGGTTTGCGGGGAGAATGCTGCGGGTAGATTTTCAGTAGTCATGGGGCTTGCCTCTTTTTTCAGTCTACGCTTTGCGATTTCACGCAACTCGTCAAGTTGTTTCGCTTTTCTTGAGTTGTCCTCTTTTAACGCACTAAGCTCAGACCTGAGCTGAGTATATTTCTGATCAGTTATCTGCTTCGCCCCGCGCGCGCCGGTAGCTTCAGCGCTCAGCGACTTTGTGCGGCGATTTACGGCCAATGCGATTAATGCCAATACAGCTGCGTTTAAAACAACAATAATTAACAAAGTCATGATGCTTCTCCACTGGTTGGGACGTTAGGGGTACTATCACCGTTTGCAGGTTTAGGGCGTCTAGAACGCGAGAATCTGCGGCGGCGCTTTTTAGGGCCGGCTGGCTTATCCGAAGGCTCAGCGCTTGTCCCGGCAGGTGCTTGTTCATCTGCCTCGCCTGCTTCTGCATCAGATGCTGGCTCAGACTCAGGCAGAATATCCACGTGCGGCGCGCCACCAAAGAAAGCTTCCATTAATGGATCTTCAAAGTGCTCTTCTACTGGCTTTGCTTCAGCCTGAACGAACTCTTCGTCTTCTGGCAGGTTTTCGTCAAAATCAATCAACGTTGGTGCAGGGCCGATATCGGGCGCAGGCAGATTTAAATGATGATGCGGGCGGTTTTGTTTGAAATTGCCCTTAGGTGCTGGCTTGTTAACTTCCAACCCAGCTTGACCGCGGCGCTCTTCCACAAAATGAATGCCGGAATCTCTCAAGGCCACATCGCCAAAAATCTCTAACTGGATTTGATGGCTTTCGGAAATTTCCAGTAGCTCACGGCGCTTTTGATTATTCAGCTGGTTGGCCACATCAATCGGCAGCTTTACTTTCAGAGCACTTAAATGATGCTTTTTCTTGGCCAAATAAGAGTAAAGATTTCGCAGAGCCAAAATCGCCAAGCCAGCGGTGTCACGCACACGGCCGGTGCCTTCGCAGGCAGCGCAGGTGACGTGGCTAATCAACTGATGAGACTGTCTTAGGCGCTGACGAGTGACTTCCAAAGTGCCGTTATCGCTAATGCGACCAACCTTGATCTTGGCTTTGTCGTTTTTGACTGCATCTTTTAAGGAAGTCTCAACATCGCGTCGGTGCTTGCCGGATACCATATCGATCAAATCGATGATGATAATGCCGCCTAAATCGCGGAGTCTGACCTGTCTGGCCGCTTCAACCACGGCTTCCAGGTTGGTTTTATAAACGGTGGCTTCGTGGTCTTCTTCTTTGGTTGATTTGCCAGAGTTCACATCGATGGAGACCAATGCTTCGGTCTGCTCAATCACGATGTAGCCGCCTGATGGCAGTTTAACTTGGCGCTCGAACAGCTCTTCAATGGCTTTTTCAACACCGTAGGTTAGGAAAATTGGTTCTTTCTTATTGTGCCGCTCTAGGATTTCAACCAGATTGGGCATGTTGTCGGTGAAATACCGAAGCGCTTCTTCGTATTCGGTTTCATCGTCAATGGCGATTTTCGCAACTTCAGACGAGCAATAATCTCTGATGGTGCGAACCACGATATCCGGTTCGCGATAGAGCAAAGTTGGGGCGCGGCCGAGTTGAGCGCCTTTGCCAATTTGAGCCCAAGTATCGCAGAGATTTTTAAAATCTCGATACAAATCTTGGCGTCTGGCGGTCATACCAGCTGTCCTAATAATAACCGCGAGGCCTTCAGGAACGCTTAAGCGGGTCAGCATATCGCGGGCAGCTTGTCTCGCAGACTCGCTGTCGATTTTGCGCGAGATGCCACCGCCGCCTTCATCAGAATGCATCAACACAACATAGCGGCCAGGCAACGATAGATACGTTGACATGGCGGCGCCTTTGTTGCCGATTTCGTCTTTGGTTATTTGAACAACAATTTCTTGGCCGCGCGTCAGTATTTCAGAAGGTTTTGCTTTCTTGGTTTTTCGTAAAGCGTCTGGGTATAGTTCAGGCCGAATTTCGGACATGGGCAAAAAGCCCTGCTTTTCTTCCCCAAAATCAACAAAGACAGCTTCTAAGCTGTCTTCAATATTAGAAATAATACCTTTGTAAATATTGCCTTTATGCTTTGCACGGCTTTGAGTTTCGATATCCAGATCAACCAAGCGACCGTTTTCTACGATCGCGATCCGGACTTCTTCCGCCATATCGGCGTTAATAATAATCTCTTTGGACATGAAGCCCCGGTATATAGCACGAAGGCCCTAATAAGCCAACAGCTGCTTGATAGTTTGCCTGATGGCAAAGGCCTGTGGCAGGACCTGTTCCTCCAAATTGCCAGCATAAGGCACAGGCGCCTCGGCGCCTGCCAAACGGGTCACCGGTGCGTCTAAAAACGCAAAGCATTTTTCCCCAATTTCGGCTGCCAACTCTGCCCCAAATCCCATCAAGCGGGTATCTTCATGTAAAACCAAGACACGGCCGGTTTTTTGCACGCTTCGGGCGATTAATTCAAAATCGTAAGGCCGGATACTTCGTAAATCGATTACCTCTAAGCTAACGCCCTCGGATTCAAATTCACGGGCGATTTCTAAAGCCCTTTGAACCATGGCACCATAAGTAATGATGCTGGCATGCTCACCCTGGCGCCTCACACTGCCCAAACCGATGGACAGACACCAATCGGCATTTCCCGGAATTAGGCTCTTGGCGAAATTTTGACGATAAAGCGACTTATGCTCTAAAAACAAAACGGGGTCATCGCCGCGAATGGCGGTTTTCAACAAGCCATAAGCATCCAGCGCCGTGCTCGGCATGACAATTTGAAGGCCGGGAAAATGCGCAAACGTTGCTTCAATATTTTGCGAATGGCAAAGCCCCCCGTGAATGTAGCCACCTACAGGAACACGGATGACCATTGGGCACGTCCACGTGTTATTGGAACGGTAACGCATCACGGACAGCTCATTGCGAATCTGCATCATGGCGGTCCAAATATAGTCAGCGAACTGAATTTCAGGCACGGGCTTAAACCCGCGCAATGCCAGACCAATAGCGACACCAACAATGCTCGATTCAGCCAGTGGGGCATTAAAACAACGTTCAATGCCAAACTTGGCGGTCAGACCACGCGTGGCAGTAAACACGCCCCCTTTGCCACCAGCAACGTCTTCCCCAAAAACCAATACTTTCGAATCACGAGCCAACTCTTCTGCCAAAGCCCGGTTGATGGCATCCACCAACACCATCTCAACTCCCCCAGTCCCATCTCCCTCCTTTAAAAATGGAGGGTCGGGGAGGATTTTCGCCACCGGCTCCGCATACACATACCTGAGCGCATCGTCGCTTTTGGGCAACGGCTCCAATAAAACCTTTTCAGCCTCAGCATCGATTTCATCGAAGATTTGCTGCTGCATCGCTTTCAGCTTTTTTGCCGGCAACAAATGGCTATTCGTCACCAACGGATCCCGCGTTTTATCCGCCTCTAAATCCAGCGCTTCGCGATATTTTTTATCATCGTCCGACGAGCTATGCGGCAACAGTCGCACCACACTGGCGTCAATGAGCACCGGCCCGCCGCCTGCCCGTGCATGTGCGACGGCTTTTTGACAAGCTTCATAACTCGCTTCCAAATTGCAGCCATCTACCCGCACGAACGTAAGACCAGGATAAGCGCTGGCCATGTTAGCGACTTCCCCGCCTGGGCGCTGGTCTTTGAGCGGCACACTAATGGCGTAGCCGTTATTTTCAATCAAAAATATAACCGGCGCCTTAGCTCTAGATGCCCAGCTGACCGCTTCATGGAAATCACCCTGGCTGGTTGTTCCATCGCCCGAGCAAACCACTGTCACTGCCAACTTTCCTGGCTTATCTAGTCGCTGCGAGGCAAATGCACAGCCGACGGCCTGAAGATATTGCGTTCCGGTAGAGGACGAACTGCTAGGAATATTCAAGGTCGGATGCCCATAATGCATCGGCATCTGCCTGGCGTTAGAACTCGGATCGCCTTCCCGCGCTAAAAAGCCCAGCAGACAGTCTCTGGGGGTCATGCCCATGCCAAGCACAAAAGTCAGGTCTCGATAATAGGGGAAAAGATAATCGCGTTTTGGATCTAAGCTAAGCGCAGCCGCCGCTTGAATCGCTTCATGACCCATCCCACCGATATGAAAAAAGCTTTTGCCCTGCTTCAGCAAAATGAGCATCTTCTTATCGAGCTCTCTCGAGGTCAACATGAGGCGATATGCCTGTTCAGCGATTGATTCCTTCACGAATGACCCTCTATACCAAACTTTTAGTCCGTGACATGGAAATTTGGATGAAGCTTCTCATGACTTTGGTATTCATTAGTTTAAACTTTGCCCATGCCTCCGAGAGAATCCAAACACGCATGGAAGAGTACGCGACCGAGTTCAAGCGAATCGCCACCTCGGAAACCATTACAGATGAGGATATGGAAAAACTAGCGACCTATTTTGCGCCTCCTGTGACTTTTACCAAATATTTTTTTTGGGGGACAATCCCTCTTTGGCTTACCTGCCGAAGCACCTTAGAACTTGAGAACCAACTTTATGATATTATGCGCGACCTTAAAGCCAGGCGCTATAAAAAATCAGAAGCAGACCAGTGGGTCATTTCTCTCAATGAACCGCGCAATCATGCCCAAGCGAAAGTTATTTGGAAACGCATCAACCAGCACGATAAGGTATTCGAAATATTAGCCACAACTTATAAACTCGTTCTTTCAGGCGGGGTATGGAAAATCACGGACCTGACTGTGGTTCCCCTATAACATTTTCTATAAATCCAAAGCAGCAACACGCCTATAGTGCCGGGCCCCAATTGGACCGTCATCATCAACCACATCACTTGAGAAGGCCCCAAGCCCAAGTGCAGCAGGTGGTGGTGGATATGTCCCCGGTCTGCTGAAAAAATAGGTCTTCCTGACAGATACCGACGCACAATCGATAGCACCAACTCAAATATGGGCAACCAGACAATCCAAACGGCCGGTACCAGTTCAAAACGCCCTGCATTTCCAAATCTCTGAAGGCAAAAAAAAGCCAGCATAAACCCTAAGAAATAGCTACCGCCATCTCCCATAAAGATTGATGCCGGCGAGTAGTTATAAACCAAAAACCCCACCACCGACGCCATCAGTATCGCAATCCTCATATCAAGTGTCACAGCAAACAGTAGGCCTAGGCTGACCAAAACCACCCCAGCACATAGTCCATCCACCCCATCGATCAGATTAACCGCGTTCATGCAAAGCATAAACCAAAAGGCGATGAGCAAAGGTCCGACAATTCCCACAGACCAAAGACCAAAAAACCCAAGATCCAACATCAAGATCGGTGGCAGCATACAGGCCATCATCAGCCCAATCACCGCCTGCCAAAATAGCTTCGTCCGGTAAGACACGCTTTTTATATCATCCAACACACCTAGAATAAAAGCCGCGCCGCCGCCTGCCGCGCAAGGCAAGCTCCAGCTTGCCACTGCCAAGAAACTTAAAGCAATGCCCACCCCACCCAGGCGCGGCACAGGTATTTGATGCACTTTTCGATGCGAAGGTTGGTCAAAAAGCCCCCACTGCAGCGCGAATTTTTTAATCCAGTGAACTAGAAAGCAACTCAGCAAAAAAGCGCATACGCAGCTCACGAAATCTCTCTAGGTTTTTGCGCCATACCCCACACAGCCAAAATACTGACCACAAACATAATCGGCAAACGCTGCCGCACAATCAATCCAATATTTCCAAAAGAAACTGCGTACGCAAATATAGCCGGCACCAAGAAAACCAGAAACGCCAACGCAAAATAGCGATTTCGACGATTTAAAAACAACAACCCAGCAAAGGCCTGATAATAGCAGTAATACCAAACCAACAACTCAACCTTAGCAATCTGAAATCCCAAGGAACCACCCTGCCAAGGAAAAGGTGCGAATAACGTATAAATCACTTTAATAGGCCACGAGAATACCGAAGACTGATACTCCCCTAAATCAACGCCAGACCCACCTTCCTGAAGGCCACGATGCCAAGCCTCACTGCTCGCAATCTCAAATGTCTTTTCAGCATTTTCATGAAGCAAATCATAAAGCATTGGCATCAGAGAAACGCCAACAGCCATTACAGTCATGACCCAAACGGCACGAGATTTACCGTCCGTAAACGAAATGCCCAAAATGCCCAGCGTAAAGATTGGCATGACCGGATAAACCATATAGTGCCGAACGTTCCAAAGCCCCACAAAGCAACACAGACAAAACAAAATTCCAGGCAACACCGACTGAGCCTGAATGAATCGCAAAGACGCCCAGAAAATACCGACCACAAAAAATACAACGTAAGCGTCTTTAAATAAATCCGACGTGTAGAATAGAAACGTCAAACCAAACAAACAAAACAGCATCATCCGAAAGCTAATCTTCCGAATGGGGTCATAGATAATATAGAGCTGATAAAGCATCAAACAAGTCATGCACGCGCAAAATGCAATCAGCCCCTCCACTGCCACGCGTGAATAACCCCCGTTTAAATAACTCATCAGCGCAATAATATTAGCGGGCAGAGACGACTCTAAGATGGTGGGCAACTTATCGCGAGTGACATATTCAAGGCCATGTTGGTGCCAATAGATTAAGATATCCTGAGCATTATATTCGTAGCCAGCGTAATCGCCCCCTGCACCATGGCTCCAAAATGGGATGTCACGCAAGAAAAACGAAAGAACAATCCGCAGCCAATAGCCAACCGATAGCGTCAACACGATGGGATTGCTTTCCTGCACATCCAGCGACCTTCTAATCAAAAAGACCAGCACCAAATACGTGGCAAAGGCAATACTATACCCAATCACACCGTCACCCCGGGATCGACCCGGGGCCCAGCCCCCTGCACAACGCTGGATCCCGGTTCAAGCCCGGGATGACAATGATAGACTCTCAAAGTTTGCGCAGCCACCTGCTCTTTAGAAAAATTTTCTGTCACCAGCTGCCGACTTTTCAGACCCATTTGCGCCCTAAGCTTAGAATCCAGCGCCAATGTCAAAATCGCCTCCGCCAAAGCGCCTGCATCTTTAACAGGCACCAACAACCCATTAACCCCATGCTGAACAATCTCTCTACAACCAGGCGTATCAGCCGCAACAATAGGCTTGCCGCAAGCGGCCGCCTCAAGCAGTGATTTCGGCAAACCCTCTCGATAGCTAGGCAACACTGCAATATGAGACCGCCGCCAAATCGCACCAATGTCATCTTGGTGGTCCAGCCAAGTCAAATGCCCAGCATTTTCCCAAGCTGTTAGTTGCTCTCGTTGAATTCCAGCTGGATTCAGCAAATCGATACCACCCACCAAATAAAACTTCAGATTAAACTCAGCCGCCTTGATAACGCGCGCCGCCTCAACAAATTCCCCCACGCCTTTATGCCACAGCATCCTGGCCACTAACGATACGACAATCGGGTAAGCTGGCTCAAAAGTCGGTTTAAATAGTTCGGTATCGACTCCTGAACCACGTATTAAATGAACGGTCGATTTCGGGGCCAGCTTGTTTATTTGGGAGAAATCATCTCGATTTTGCACAATGACCGAGCAGCCTTTCTGCTCAAATAGAAAACGACATATGCTCCGGAGCGCATGTTTCATCAGCCTAAATCGTAACCGATCGCTGGTAAAAACCACCCCCAGTCCAGGCAGCAAGCAAACCCGATGCCGCACAGAAAGCCCCAGCGAAGCCAACATGCCAAAAATAACCGCTTTTAGTCCCACGCAATGAAAAATATCTGGTTTGTTGCTTCGCAATATGGACCTAATCTCAAGCAAAGCACGCCACTGAAGCCATAGATGACGATTATCTCTGCCAAATTTTGTCGCAATGACATCTATGCGCGCTGCCCGAATTTTATCGGCCACTTCACCGATATGTGTGGCAACACTGACCTGATAGCCTGCCTTGACCGCTGCCTGCGCGATGGGCATCCGATGAGACCAGAAAAAGTAATCTTCTGTCACAAGAAAAAGAATCGATGTCACTCGCCAACCATCTTTTTCAAAATCGCCTTTACGACCAGCTCTTTTGCGCAACCGCGTGCCAATAAGGCGCCTTGTCAGAGAATTTTATATTTACCAGACCAGCCATCTCAAGCATTTCTCGGATCTGGTTTTGAGAAAACCGCTGCTCGAGCGGCGTTCCAAACCTGTCCAGGGCGTCATTTCTCATAATCCAAAATGCCTTATCTCGGTAGAAGCTGAGCGGAAACATCTCTAAATGCTTGGCGGGCAAACCTATAAAATTCATAAGGGCCGAGAATTTCGCCAATGGGTAATAGATCGTTGACGCAATCACGTCGCAAAGAGCCTTTTTAAAAAAAGGTGGCAATTTCGATATTTTTTTTCGAACCATGGTTACTAACCGAAAAAGTGCGCGATACACATAAGGTCTATTTTCGAGATCGTAATAAATATAAACCAAAAACCAGCCACCTGCTTTCAGTTTTTCGACACATCTAACAACCCCCTCACCTGCGCGAGGAAGATGATGCAATACGCCGAGACACATCACAAAATCAAAGGACCCGTCAGGGAAGGGCATGTCATCGATACCTGCCTGTGTAATGCGCACATTTTTGATGCCTTTATTGATCAGCGCATCTTTGGCCACATCCACCGCCGTACTTGGGTCTATACACTCCACTATCTTGACAAAACCGCTTAGGTATTGAGCCCAACGCCCTGAACCGCAACCGACATCCAAAACCACGGATTCGCTCGACAGCATCTCGGCATTAACCAAATCAAAATACGAACCTGCGCACTGGAGAATGCAGTCATCACTAAACTGCCGAAACTTCGTCCACTCGTCTCCAAAGGCAGCTACAGTTTCAGCGTGCAGGTTTAACAGCTCAGCATTGCTCATGAGGCATCCATCTCCAAGTCGCTCAAATGATTAAGCGAGCGCAACTCGATTTCTTCTGCAATCGGCAGCCCCTCTACTCGGAAGCCTCGGGCTACTAGGTGCCTAATTATATACAGAAAGCCATGCTCCCCTGTGGAACCTCCCCGCTTGCCCGGCAATTCCTCGCGTAGCAGATCCATAACCAGCCGCTTTCGAAAGACAAATAGTCCCACATCCCTTTCGCCCTGGTACAAGCTAAGACCTTCCTCTCTGGTCTCCCGCACAGCGATGACGCGATTTTGTGCGTCTCTCTCAACACGGGTGTATGCGCATTTTGTCTGTTTGGTGACAAAGGTAAAATCATAGCAGCCCGATGTATGCGCCTTAACAAGACTTTCAATCGTTCCAGGCATTATGAAAGGCAAATCACCCCATAACAATAAAATGTGTTCCGCAGCCATATATGAGCTGGACTTGTTAAAGCTAAGCACGGCATCGCCCATACCCAACGGGCGCTCTTGCATTATTAGATCGATGGCTCGGCCTTCACGCGATAGATAATCACTAATTGCCTCACTCCCCTCAGCACTAGCAACTACAGTTGGCATGGAATCATATCCCGCCACAACATCTAATATTCGAGCCAAGATCGGCTTTCCATGCACAGGAAACAACGTTTTAGGATATGGAAGTCCAGCTCTTGTGCCTCTGCCGGCCGCCGGGATCAAGACTTTTAAGGTCACCGGAAGTCGTGCCCCAGCTTGCCTTGAAAGCCGCGGGCAACGGCACGAAAAATACTAGTTCTGTAAGCGACGACCGTTCGAATGCCATTGCGATTAGCGATTCGAAACAGAAGCATCACCAGAATCACCAAAGAACGAAGCGCGGGCCAACGATAATAACGCGCATTGATAATGAGCATATTTTTCAAATAGTAATAAACTTTTTGTTTGCTGTATGGCCTTAAATTAACGTCCGGATGATAATGTAATGCGCTTAAAATCGAAACAACCTTACCAATTTTTTTCAGGCGCAAGAAGAAGTCTACTTCCTCGCCATAAATAAAATATTCAGCTGTAACATTGCCTGTTTTTCTCACTGCCGAAAGACTCACCAATGCACCGTTAAATAGGTGAGCTGCATCCAAAACGCCTTCCGGCAACCGCTTCTTAAGTGCTTCAATGGTTTGAAGCCGCCCAAAGGCCCGTAAAGGAAACACAAGAAGTGATGGCTCATCCTCCCGAACAACTACGGACGAAACACAAGCCCGATCTGGCAACATTGCGGCCTTCAAAATTTTCAAAGCCTCTGGAGCCGGATAGCCATCATCGTCCATCAACCAAACCGCATCAAACTTCTCGTTCAAAGCACACTCGATTCCCCGGTGCCAACCACCAGCAGATCCTAAATTAGGCTGAGAAATGGTGTTCACGAACCGCTCCGCCAGCATTTTAGCAGTCCCATCTGTACTGCCGTTATCAATGACTACTAATTGGTCGGGATAGGCAATTTGTTTTTCCAAATGGTTTAGACAACGCTCGAGCAAGGCACACCTGTTATAGGTCACCACAACAGCAAGGACCTTCATACTATAAAAGCCATGAATTGCTTTTGCCAATCCAAATTCATATTGATGCAATCTATGCCAGCAGCTTTTGCTGCCTCAAAGCCTACGGAGGAGTCTTCAAATATGAGCGCCTGCGACGCTTGAAATCCAGTCACCTCCAATACTTTTAAAAATCCTTCAGGATGAGGTTTACCCATATGCACATCCTCTGCGCAAACCTGCGGTGCAAACCATTGCGCATAGCCAAGTTTTTCTAATGTGACCTGCACGGTTACGCGGGATCCCGAACTGACCAGAGCCATCGGCAAAAGATTTTTTTGCTTCTTTAGAAAGAAATCGATTTCAGGCACTGGCTCTAACTCAGCAGCGATCAATTGGCGTGCGATGCTCTGCTTTTGGCTAATCAAACTAGCGAGCTCGCTATGCGATAAATCGATCGAGGCGCCAGCAAGCAACTTTTCCATAGCATGTTTCGTATCTAGTCCGGCAATCAACCCATAGTCCACAGTGACCCCAAATGGCTGCAGGGTTTGAGCAAAAGCACGCACATGAAAGGACGAAGTGGGCGCAAGGGTGCCATCAACATCAAAAATCAGAATTTTTTTCTTCATACAGCTCAAAAATACGCTCAACGATCTTGGCGCCATCGTGGGCACCTAAATTTTCCGCATGCTCAAATTCACCGACAATGCGGGTGATACTAAACTTCAACATCTCTGGGCTATCGCAAGAAACATAATTCACACCATTTTCATTGGGAAAATTAACCAACGCAGCATCAACTAAAAGATCAAAATTGGCTCTATCGCCATTGATCGATAGATAGCGATAAGCACTTTCAACATAATGCGAGGCGTTGTATCCACTTGTATCGTTATCCCGCTTAATATTGGTAACGAGAACTTTTAAAGCATTGGTATTCGCTGCAATTCGCTCGGCCAAGCCAGCGGACATATAGGTAGGATAGAGCGACGAATGCGGGGTGCCCGCTGCATAGACAATTACATCGGCGCCCTCGATAGCTTCCAGGGTAGCAGAGTGACTGCCGACTCCCGCATGAACGCCAGACAAATATAGACGTTTTTCGTTGATTGACAGACTATCTAAGCAACCCGGCTTAAGTCCGGTCTCTAACAAATAAATACGTTCTATAGGCGCCTGCGAGCTCGTTTCAACAATAGATGCTTCGTCATATAAGACATCGCCATTTTCCCTTAGAGCCACGAGGATTCTATTTTCCGAATTCACCAGAAGAACTCGTCCGCGCAGCCCAAATAGATTTTCGAAGGACTTAATCGTTCGGTGAAAATCTCGCCCCGAAGCAATATAGGCGCCAGCATATATACAGTTCATTACCGAGCAATCAGAGAAATTAAAAGTCTGCCCTCCAACCTTCTCAGTAAGCTCTAAGCTTTGGGTAAATTCCTTTACAAAGCGCCTTAAGGCAGTTCGAATCAAACGGCTACGAAAAGGCATATCATCTAGTTCAAATTTTTTCAGATAGTCCAATGCTTCCGAACGCGTAGCGCCGCTCCGAAACCGATATTGAAACAAATCCAAATTAAGCGCGTAGTCTACATCATTCATGGGCAGCATCAGCTCTTGCACTTTTCGGATGTCAGAAGGGCCGAGCATATTAAAAAAACGCCTAATCTCACCCGTTGATTTGCCATCATCGTAAGCATTGACGATCGACGTCAACGACACGCCCGGGCGAACAAGCAACTCCTTGATAAGTGTTGAGGCACCTCTTCCGCCATTAAAAACGACAACATTCAGCATGATACCGCGTCCATCTGCCTATAAACGCGCAAATACCGCCTTATCCCCTCTTCCAAATCAAACTCGCGCATATTCTCGCGAATATTTACCGGTGTTATACTCTGAAGCTCTAAAACGCGCAAAATCGCCGTCTTCAAGGAATGATTCGAAAAGTTTGCAACGAGGGTAGAACCATTGCTATCCAGATCGATAATGCGGTCTAAATCTCCAACTCCCGCATTCGCGATCACAGGAATATTGGCGGCAAATAGCTCTGCCAATTTGGTAGGCGAACAACCAGCCTTTGAAAGGGTTGGTCGTATAAAAACGACAGACAGGCGAGCCATAGCCATGAAAGCAGGTATTTGCTCTCGCGTCGCCATCACAAAGCGAACATCGCTATCGGCAATATCATATTGAGGCAAAGCGGCGCGCACCAGTTGTTCGCCATTGTTAGACACAAATAAGAGCTTGGCGTCATCTTTTATCATGCAAAGTTGCTTAAACAACATCAGCATTTCAGTGAGCAGATAGTCAAAACCCAAACTCCCCAAATACAACATCACAAAATCATCTTCAGATAGGTCGATATTTTGTCTAGCTCTAATCAATTCTGTCTGTGACACGCGCTGTATATCAAAATGCTCAAAATCAGCGCAACAAGGGATAACGAATAGGTTTTTTACGCCTTTTGATTCCAAGATTGACTTTGCGCGTTCAGTCAAACACACCACACAGGTTGCCTGTTTCAACATCGGTTCTTCCAGTCGCGCAAGTCCCAGATAAATCAGACCACGAATACCGGAAAATTGCTCTCTGCCGCAATCTACGTAAAAATCGCGAAAATCAAAAACATATGGCTTTCGGCATAGGAATTTGATCAAAAATCCGATTAAGGCGGCTGGATGGCTTCGACAGTGAACCCATGCAATAGCATTTCGTCGTACAATCCGAACGGCCGCCCAAAACAGACAAAGCTGGGTCAAAATCGGATGGACAACGCGCAGTGAGTTTCGGTATGCCACTCGTGTCCATTCAATGTCAGCTTGTTTAAAAATTGTTTCGTAACTTTCTATCAGGCCGCGATTAAGAGCTTTTTCAGCGCTTAAGATATGAATTTTTTGACCTGACCGTGCAAGGCCAATTAGATAGGGAGCAATTTGCGAGCGACCAATGTGATCGGCAATACCGTTTTGCGTGATGTACAAAACTCTACTCGTCATTTTTCTAAAAGCCAGATTACTACTGAACAGTGTGATCCATAAAGGTAGCGTGTTTTTGAACATAAATACTATCAAGGTGATTGTTATCACGGTAGATTTGTGAGCTATCTTTATCTGCCAATTGACATTTTCCATTGGGGCATAGGTGTTCTGTCGGATCAATGACAGAAATATGATAACGATGAGCTAGAGCAATCATTTTTGTTTTAATACTAAACTGCCGGGCAGCATTGATATCCTTGTCTTGGCGTCTTGGTGGATGGTCTAATACAAGAATAACTTTTTTAGTTCGTTGAATTTCTACCAAGGTAGTAAATAGTTCACTCAGCATTATATCTAGGCTATCTCTATTGAACGGCCGCGAAATTCCATTTTGTTCTTTGTAGTATTCACTGATTTCAGTCGAAAAATAGCGGTTCCAAAATCCTGCGACAACAACCGTTTTAAAACTCGAATCTTGAGCGAAGGCAGGGAGTTGGCTATTAAGGGCTTGGCATCGCATAAATGAATCTCTATCCCAGGTCGCCGATATTTTGCGTTTGATGTCTTTTGCGAGAAGACAGCCCCAAGCAACAGCAAACACTATCTTATGGTTCGTGCTAATCTGAGCGATCCGGGGGCAGTACTGATGCATGTGGGAATCGCCCAGGTATAAAATACCCTGCGCAGTATTTCTATTTGAATACTTTCTGAATCCCTGCTCGTCGGAGTAATCCATTAATGTTTTACAAGAGTCATAGTTTCTGCGCTGGATAAGGTTTTTTGAGTTCACCGATAAATATCTCGGCAAGAAGCTTAAACAAAGCATAGCGGCCATCGCACCTGAAAGCGGAAATGAATATAGATTCGGAAATGATTTTAATGGCCGCTCTAGAAATATATAGGTCAAAATGGCTAGAGCAAAGCTTAAGGCCACTAATAGGAAGCGAATTGCATGCGATGGTTGCCCGTCCTCATAGAGAAAGCTGAACGAATAGATGGGCCAATGCCATAAATAAAGGGGATAACTGATAAGTCCAATACACACCATGAATGGAGCACTCAGTATGTTCCGATTTAGCCACGCTTTTTCCCCAGCCGAAATGACCAAAGCGGTACCTAAACAAGGCAGCAGCGCCCACCAGCCTGGAAAAGGTTTGGTATTGTCAATAAGCATAAGCCCGGCGGCTATAGTGGCAACGCCCAACAACGACAGAATATTAGAAAGAAAAGAGAATGGAAATAGGACTAACATCGCGCCAATCATCAACTCGAACGCTCTAAACGGTAGCAAGTAAAAGGTGGTTATTGGATGAGCAGACACCAACAATAAATTTGATCCAAATGAAAGGCAGGCCAGTATCAAAACAATCCACCCGCAAAGTTTTCGTTTTTGACAACCCAATACAAGTAGAAGGGGCCACAGAATATAGAACTGCTCTTCGATTGCCAACGACCAAAGATGGTGCAGAGGCTTCATTCTGGCATCCATATCGAAATAACCCGCCTCTTGCCACTGAATCAAATTGGCGGAAAAGCTGCTCCCACCTAGTAGGTACCGGCTTAGCTCAAAAAACTCTGCTGGAATTAGAAAGATATACCCGCACAAAAGGGCAGTACCGAGAACCAAGATTAAGGCAGGAAAGATTCTTTTTATACGTCTTGCATAGAAATTCTTATAGGAGAACGTACCAGCTTCCAGGTCCCTAAGGATGACACCCGTTATTAGAAAGCCCGAGATCACAAAAAAAATATCGACGCCAATAAACCCACCCTTCACGCTTGGAAAAAAATGGTAGGCTACAATCGACAAGATAGCGATGGCACGTAAGCCATCTATATCCTTTCTGCGTTCAAGGCCTCTCATTTTCTCAGAAGCCAAAGCTCCAACGTCATTAAGATCCATAGCAAACTAGCGTTATCCTGAGCGCCCTTGAGATGACTCGTCAAAAGTTTTTGACCAAAATTAAAGTCCATATAATCATAGATCTTCGCCTGCCTGGCACCGATAAGCTCTACGAGGCTGCTCGCCCAATCCGTTCGAAACCATAACCCAAGAGGCATACCGAAACCCATCTTTCCACGCCGTAAGATTTGCGCAGGCAATATGTCTTCGAACGCCTTCTTGAGAGCTATTTTGGTATCTCGACCCCTGCGTAACGCTCGAGGGGCAAGCTGAGTAGCACCTTCAATGAGTTTGGTATCTAAAAAAGGTGAGCGCAGTTCAAGCCCATGAGCCATCGAGCACCGGTCAGCTTTGACCAATAGATCTTCAGGTAGATAGCTTTCAAAATTATGAGACAGGATTCGGGCCAGTGGATGCAGTCCTTCCGTTGATTCAAACATACCTTTGACCCAGGCCAACGGTTCACCTTGCGGAGTTTGATAAGAACTCCACGCGGCCATTCGTTCCGCAAGCGGCAGAGAAGCAACGCTTAAAAATCGTCGCATCTGTGCTATAAATGTCCGCTTACCAGGCCCAGGACTACCTCCCAATAAAAGCCCAATCTTCAGCAAGCTACTGGGGATAGATTCTGACCATTCCCCAGCAATAAATCTGGGATAGCCACAGAAAATCTCATCACCCCCATCACCCGTAAGAGCGACTGAGACCTGCTCTCTCGCTAAGCCGCTCACAATATAAGTTGGCAGCGCTGAATAATCCCCTACTGGTCCGTCATAAAGCGTCACCAGTTTTTCCACATGCTGCCAGCAATTGGAGCCAAGCTTAATCTCTGTGTGCTGAGTTTTAAATGCAGCAGATGCTAGACGCGCATAGGCGGTTTCGTCATAGTTGGGCGCATCAGCAAATCCTAAAGAAAATGTTTTCACCGGCTCTTTTTTGAGCTTGCTCATCACCCCCACAACGATGCTCGAGTCAATGCCGCCGGATAAAAACGCACCCATCGGCACATCTGCTTCCATCCGCGAGGCGACCGCTTGTTCAACTAACTTCCGGATATCCGGGCTGGTAGGTTTCGCTTCACCAAAAGGT
>JAZKCZ010000002.1:855285-929517 GCA_040387835.1 Myxococcota bacterium
TACTCGGCAGTTGGTGTATCTTCGGCTTCCAATACCTCATCTACTTCTTCTGCGATTCTAGATACTGCAACTACGCGCTCTTTATCGTTGCGATCTACAGAGATCAGCCTGACACCCTTGGTGTTACGGCCGATTTCTGAGACATCGCCTGCCCGCATACGGATCAGGGTGCCGCCATCGGTGATGACCATGACGTTGTCGTTTGGCTTGACTTGAATCACGCCAGCGACGCGGCCGTTGCGGTCGTCTACCTTGATCGTGATAAGGCCGATGCCGCCTCTGGATTGGCAGCGGTATTCGGAGATATCTGTCCGTTTGCCGTAGCCGAATTCGGTGACGGTTAGCAGGCTGGCATCTTCAGCCAATACTTCCATGCTGACCACTTCATCGGCTCTGCGTAGGGAAATACCACGTACACCGGCTGCCTGGCGGCCCATCGGTCTGGCTTCGGTTTCTTCGAAGCGGATAGCCATGCCGTCCTTGGTGGACAACACCAAATGCTGGGTGCCGTTGGTGATTTTGACGCTGACCAATTCATCATTATCTTCGATGCCGCAGGCGATTAGGCCTGAGGTGCGAGGGTTGGAGTAGGCGAGCAGGTCGGTTTTTTTAATCTTGCCTTGCTTAGTCACTGTGACCACGAAACGCTCGTTTTCTACGGTTGGGAAGTGACGGACTGGCATGATGGTGCGGACTTTTTCGTCTTTGGCCAATTGGATCAAGTTAACGATCGGTCGACCTTTGGATTGCGGGCCGGCCATGGGCAGTTCGTGAACTTTAACCCAGAAAACGCGGCCCATATTGGTGAATGCTAGCAAGAAGGCGTGGGTTGACGCGGAGAAGGCATCTTCGATGAAGTCTTCGTCCTTGGCTGCCACGGCTTGCTTGCCTTTGCCGCCGCGCTTTTGAGAGCGATAGTTGGATAAAAGCGCGCGCTTGATATAGCCCTGATGGGAGATCGTGACGAGCATCTCTTCTTCGGGGATCAAGTCTTCGTCGGTCATGGGGCCAACACCACCGATCATGATGCTGCGTCTTGGGGTCGAGAACTGGGTCTTGATTTCGGTCAGTTCGTCTTTGATGACACCCATCAAGACTTTCAAGTTCGCTAGAATTTCTCTGAGTCTGGTCATCAACGTGAGCAGCTCTTCGCCTTCACCGGCGAGCTTGTCACGTTCCAGGCCTACCAATCTGGAGAGGCGCATTTCTAAAATTGCTGATGCTTGGGTTTCGTCCAACTGGGCAAAACCTTGATTTAGCCAGAAAGCGACTTGGTCGGTTGGAGATCCGGTAAACAGAGCGATCTTAGCGGCACCTGCGAATTTTTCAGCGCAGAGGTTTTTCTTCGCTTCTTCGGTGTTGCTGGATGAACGGATGATTTCGATGACACGGTCAATCGAATCCAAGGCAATTAATAGCGCTGCGATGATGTGGAAGCGTTTTTGAGCCTCTTCCAATTCAAACCGGCTGCGACGTGTTACGACTTCTCTTCTGAAGGCGATAAACTCTTCTAGAAGCGGTCTAAGACCCAAAGTCTTTGGCTGACCATGAACGATGGACAACATGTTGATGGGGTACGAGCTTTGCAGCGGGGTCAAATCATAAAGCTGATTTAAGATAACTTCGCCCATGGCATCTCGGCGCAAATCGATGGCGATCCGCATGCCATCGCGATCGGATTCGTCACGAATATCGGTAATGCCGTCAATGCGCTTATCGCGAACGAGTTCAGCGACGCGCTCAAGCAACCTGGCTTTATTTACCTGGAAGGGAATTTCGGAGATAACGACTTGTTGGCGTTTAGCTTTTTCGTTGTATTCGACGTTGGCTCTACCGCGCATAATCACCGAGCCGCGGCCGGTTTCAAGTGCCGATCGCGAGCCCGCAGTTCCGCAGATGAAACCACCGGTCGGAAAGTCTGGTCCTGGAACCATTTCGAATAGAGCGGCATTATCGATAACCGGGCCGTCTTCGAATTGCTCAGCAATTACAGCAAGCAAAGCGGTGACAATTTCGCCCAAGTTGTGTGGTGGGCACCTCGTTGCCATCGCAACAGCAATCCCTTCGGATCCGTTAACCAATAAGTTGGGAACTCTGGAGGGCAATACCAATGGCTCTTCAACAGTACCGTCAAAGTTGGGAATGAAATCTACGGTGTTTTTTTCGATATCGCGAAGAAGTTCTTCGGCGATTTTGGTTAAGCGCGCTTCGGTGTATCGATACGCAGCGGCCGGATCACCGTCGACACTACCGAAGTTTCCTTGGCCATCAACCAAGAGTTCACGCATGTTCCACGGCTGAGCCATACGAACCATCGCTTCATACACAGGCGCGTCACCATGGGGATGGTACTTTTTGAGTACTTCCCCGACAACCCCGGCAGATTTACTAAACTTTCTGGAAGACAGTAGGCCTTCCGAAAACATTGCATATAAAATACGTCGATGTACAGGCTTTAAACCATCTCTCACGTCGGGGAGAGCACGTCCAATAATGACGCTCATCGAATAGTCACGGAATGAGGTTCGCAGTTCTTCTGCAATACTGACCTGGGTAATGTCTGACATAGGGCCAGATGCTAGGATATATCTGCCTGAAAGACAATGCGCTATTCGATATAAGGGCAGCTTTTGCCTGGCACCCAAGACCAAAGATAATTGAGCCTATGCCCTATATCCAACTGATCGGCTAGTTCTACCATTTTTACTGCATAATAATTGTCCAATAAAATATCTTTGCCGCCGGTTCGAGCTGCAGAAGCAATGATTTCGGCGTCTTTCTTGCCTTTCGCAGTAAGATGTTCATAAGTTGGACCCAGTGGGTCTTGATAGACATGGTGATTTCGGCAGTAGATATTTTGCCTTAACCAGGCGGGGGTCAGATCTTTATATCGTTTGCCGATATCGCGCCTAAGTTGATGCAGGATCTTTGCCTGTTCTCGCTCGGAAGTATTAGTTTCCTGTAGGGCGATTTGCACCAGGGGAAGATACTTTTCGATTTCGCAAACATATTTTTTGCGTTTTACGCTGACCGAGTCGTTGGCCAAGGGTGGTTCGCACAAAGTCCAAGAAGCTGGTGTGCTGAGTACCGAAAAGTCTGCATGTGAACTTTCTTGTGCATAGCTTAAGAATATTAAAGTTAAGATGATTAATGCATTTTTCATATATTAATCATCTTACTGTAAAACGCCTAGAAAATCATTAATCCGATAGTGATAGCTAAAGTGGCAAAAACAGGCACTTTAACAATCCGAACATCGAACAACTTATACAGAATGTTCATAACTGCCAAAACGATCAAGGCAGGGTAACAAGCCACGATCACAGGAACGATTAAACTCATGATGTTGGCAAAGCCCAAGTTGGCCATCACGCAAGTAATGCCTGTGGTGATCATTAAAGCCGCCAAGTAGCTGATTCGGTCGCGAAACAGGTTTTTTTGCAGGTATTCAGCAAATACAGTGGTTAACGCCAATGCGGTTACCAAACAAGAAATCGCTACGGTAGCATTGGTCAACATGCCGCCATGTTTGCCTAAGATATAAGGCGCCAAAGCGTTCAGCAGCTCATAGCGGCCTACGTCAGCCACCGTTGGACCGTGAAATGCTGCGACCAAGCAAAAGCCTGCGTAGACCACACCGAGTAGCAGTGCACCCACCACGCCAGCTTTCAAGCCTTCCATGGCTAGCACTTTGTAATCAGCATCCGGGCCTAAGCCATTTTTAAGACTTCGCAAGATAAGACCAGCAAAGAAGATGGTACCAAGCAAATCCATGGTGCCATAACCTTCGATCACGCCTTTGAGTAAAGCATCTGTGGCTAGCATGTTCACTTCAGCAGGCGTTCCCTGCACCCAGAAAACACCAATGACAATAATAGAAAGCAGCAGCAGCAATTTAACCGGCCCCAAGAACTTCCCAATCAAATCAACCACTGAGTTTTGTCTCAGCGCAAAAAAGAAAACAATCAAAGCAGCCATCAAGCTGAAATAAAGCAGTGAAAAATCAGGGAAATACCATTTGGTCGCGGCAAAAGCCGTGTTCAAGCACCGAGGAATTGCGCCAAAAGGGCCAATCAACACCATGCAGACTGCAGCCAAAATCGCACCGGGCACTGCACCCACGCGGCCTAGAAATTTGCGATAATCACCATCATACAATACCGTGGAGACGAGCCCAAGCAGAGGAACCAAGACGGCTGTGAGGCAGAAACCTGCCAAGGCCCAACCTACGCTATTTCCTGCATCTCTTCCTAAGGCTAAAGGGAAGACCACATTGCCGGCTCCGAAAAGCATGGCAAACATCGCAACACCAGTCGATAATGTTCTAGACATAGCCGGTGAAATTACCAACCCGATCAAGGTTTGGCAATGGGTGTGCTATTTGGAGAGAGAGCTGAGTGCTGGTAGCTCTAAACCCTGAATATATTCGAGACTTGCACCACCACCGGTCGAAATTTGAATGCTTTCGCTATTGATTTTAGCTTTGGCAAGGGCCGCCAAAGTATCCCCGCCGCCAACCACACTCAAGGCGCTGCTTTCAGCGATGGCTTTAGCAATGCCCAACGTGCCCGCAAAGCCAGATTCCCATTCAAACACGCCCATAGGCCCGTTCCAAAAGATGGTTTTGGCAAAATGTATGGCTCTTTCGCATTCTGAAAGCGTTTTGGAGCCGATATCAATGCCAAACATGTCTTCTGGAATGGTTTGTTGAACCGGATGTGCAGTCGCATCTTCAGCAAATTCGTTGACGGCAATATGATCCACCGGCAAAATCACTTGAACGCCAAGGCTCGAAGCCTTTTGCAATATCATGGATGCGATTTGCAGCTTATCTTCTTCAAAGCGGCTCTTGCCAATGTCTTGGCCTTTGGCTTTCAAAAAGGTGTAAGCCATCGCGCCGCCGATAATCAAGGTGTCGATTTTATTAAGTAACTGCGTCAAAGCGCCGATTTTGTCGCCCACTTTAGCGCCGCCCAAAATGGCCACAAAAGGCTTTTGGGGGCTTCGCATTAAGTAGCTTAGCTGCTCGATTTCTTTTTGAAACTGAAAGCCGATGCACTTGATCGGTACAAAACGGGTGATGGCATCTACCGAAGCATGCGCGCGGTGAGCGGCCCCGAAAGCGTCATTCACATAAACGTCAATGCTTTGTGCCAGCAGTCTTGCGAAAGACTCGTCGTTCTTTTCTTCGCTGGAGTGGAAGCGTAAATTTTCCAGCATGAGCAAGCTGCCAGGCTTGAGCTCAGAAATCAGGCGTTTAATGCCATCACCAATGCAGTCATGAGCAAAGATGACTTCCCGATCCAGATAGCCTTGCAATCTGGCTGCCACCGGCTCCAATGAAAGTTCAGCCCGGGCTTTGCCTTTGGGTCTGCCCAGATGGCTGGCCACAACTAAACGAGCGCCTTTGCCGAGCAAGTAGGAAACCGTATCTAGGCTGGCCTTAACGCGTGAATCATCGGTGATATGACCATTTGCATCCATCGGGACATTAAGATCCAACCGGCAAAACACGCGTTTGCCGAGCCAGTCGATTTTAGGATCGTCAATTTGTGTCAGCACGCTTTTGCCAGAAGTGAAAGAAGATCGACGGCGCGATTACCAAAGCCCCATTCATTGTCGTACCAGGAAAGTATTTTGACCAAATTGCCGCCCATCACTTTGGTGCAGCCTGCATCAACGATCGAGGACTCTTTGGTCCCGTTCATATCAACCGAAACGACTGGATCTTCGGTGTAGCCGAGGATGCCTTTTAGGTAGGTGCGTGAAGCTTCTTGGAACTTCGCGTTAAGCTCTGCCGCGGAAGTATCCTTGGACAAAACCGCCACCAAATCGATGCAGCTGACATTCGGCGTTGGCACACGAATGGCCATGCCATCAAACTTGCCTTCGAGCTCTGGCAATACCAAGGCCACGGCTTTTGCGGCACCGGTGGTGGTTGGAATCATCGAAAGTGCCGCAGCACGAGCCCTGCGCTTGTCTTTGTGAGCCAAGTCCAAAATATGTTGGTCATTGGTATAGCTGTGGACGGTGGTGACCGAGGCTTTCTTAATGCCAAAATTGTCGTGTAAAATTTTTGCGATCGGTGCAATGCAATTGGTCGTGCAAGACGCAGTGGAGACAACCTGCATGTCAGGTGTGAACACTGAGTGGTTAACGCCGTAACAAATGGTTGCATCAGGTGCTTCACCGTGCGCAGGCGCGCTGATGAGCACTTTTTTGGCGCCAGCTTCTAAATGCAAAGCGGCTTTGTCACGGCTTAAGAAATGACCTGTGGACTCCAAAACGACATCGACGTTTAGAGACTTCCAAGGAAGCAAAGCGGGGTCTTTTTGATGCGTGACTTTGATAAAGCGATTGTTGACCGTCAGGCCTTCGGCTTCAACCTGAACTTTGCCATCAAAACGGCCATGCACTGAGTCGTATTTGAGCAGGTATGCCATGGTGTCTAGATCAGCTAGATCATTGATGGCGACCACCTGAAGGTCTTCGCGTTCTTGAATTATCCGCAAGGCCGCACGTCCGATGCGACCAAAGCCATTAATCGCTATGCGCTTCATACGATCGGATAGATGTTCGCGAAAACGCGCTCACCAGCGGAGCGTTCAAATTTAACCACACCATGAACCAAAGCGAACAATGTGTGATCGCGACCGCAACCAACATTCTTGCCAGGCTTAATGCGTGTACCACGTTGGCGAACGAGAATGTTGCCAGAAAGTACGGAAGTACCGTCTGATTTCTTCACGCCAAGGTATTTTGGGTTGGAATCACGACCGTTTCGAGTCGATCCTTGTCCTTTCTTATGAGCCACTTCGAACCTCGTTAATCAAAATTTCTACGTGATGTTGGCGATGGCCTTGGCTTTTTTGGTAGCCTTGACGACGCTTCTTCTTAAACACGATGACTTTTTTGTCTTTGCCTGTGCTCAAAACAGTTGCTTGAACGCTTGCATTGGAGATCATGGGAGTGCCTACTTGAATTTGCTCTCCACCGATCATGAGAACGCGATCAAAAGTGATCTTGTCCCCAATTTGGGTATCTCTCGAGAGATCAAGCTTTAGCTTTTCGCCAGCGGAAACGCGGTGCTGCTTTCCTGCGGCTTCAATAATGGCATAGGTCATGTTTGAATCCTTGTTTGCGGCATCTGACTGGATTTGAAGGCGCTTGTCAAGGCACGTCCGGCCAAGACCCCTAAGATTCCTAAAGAAATCCATTGTGAGGTGGATAGTCCTAGAGCCCAAATGCCGCGAGATTCATCGGCCCTTAAAAATTCCACGCCAAAACGCCAGAGACTATATCGAATAAGCAGGTCATCCAAACGGTCTATTTTGAAAAATAGCCAGAGCATGAACCCGCTTTCCATTAATTGCACTGGAATCTCTGCCAAGCCATAGCAGCACCCGGTCCAAAAACACCCCAGGCGTCCGATGCTTAAACCCAATGCCAGCGCTTTGGCTGTATAGTTAACATATCCTGGGTAAGCCAAAGCCACGAAAAGCGCGCCAACTAAACCCCCATAAAATACATAGCCAGGGTCGTTAAGCCTAAACGCATGCCAAGGGTCTGCTTGCATTAATTCCCATAAGCTTCGTATGAGCGTACCATCAGGTGCTATGTGCCCGGGCGCTTCAAAGAGAACGTGAAAGATCTTTGAGCCAAGGATGCTGCAAACCACAATCAGCAACAAGACCTTGGCGATTGCGAACATTGGCCGGTGGTCTTTGTAAGCAGCATAAGCGAACACGCAGGAGCCAGTAAAATAGGCTATAAATGTCATGAGAAAATAAATAGTCAAAGCCACTATTAAACCCATGGTAAGCTGAACCTATGCCCAAGCTCATGGAGTTGATTGGAACGGTTGTTAAAACCTCAGAGCAGGTCCTGCACCAAGACTTTATCGAGCGTTTTGCCAAAGCGAGCCTGGATTTTGATACTCAGACCCTGAGATATGCCGCTTTATCCGGCCTTGGCGATTACGAAGGCGCTCTGCATGCTTTGCACCTGACACCCAAGAATATTCTTCATACGCGTGAGACCATTTCTATTTTTAATGAACCGGTCTTAGAGCAAACGATGACCATAGAAACATTGATTAAAGATCTATACGAGCAACAAGCGGGTGAAAAGCCGATCGCCTTTGTGGTGATAAACGTTGCCGGCTCCCAAGGCTCCAAAGAAATCTTCTTAACCGAAAGAATCTGGGCGGTTTCGGGTGGTTTTTCCCGGAGCGCCACATGAGCCAAATTAAAGTAGGCGATTTGATTGCACCTCTGCTCAAATCAGCGATTACCAGGGTGCAGATCTCTCAATTTGCTGCGGCAACCGGTGATTTTAATCCTATGCACGTGGACGACACCATCGCACGTAGCAACGGCTACAGCGGCATTTGCGCGCATCCTCAGCTGGCGCTCGCGTACGTTGAACAAGCGCTGCTGCATCACTTGCCCGATTTTCAGATCAGCAAGATGACTGCCACTTTTCAAAAACTTATTTGGCCGGGCGATATGCTAACGGCCAAAGGTGTTGTTAGTAAAGAATACGAACAAGATGGCCAAAATAATTACGAGATAGATATCTGGGTGGAAAACCAAAATCACGATGTCATCCTAAAAGGCACCGTCACCGGCACTTTGTCATCGCACGCTTGACCCGGGTCCAGCCCCACGCACAACCCGCGCGTCATTGCGAGCGAAGCGAAGCAATCCATCCCCGTTCCCTCATCGTTCCCCCACCCCGCCCGGACCATCGGCACCCGCCGTTGGCGGCCTTGATTGTCCGGGCTGCTGGCAGGTTCGAACCCTGCGGGTCCTAGGTGTCCGTCAAACATCCGATGGTATTTTTGAAACTCGTTGGTACAAAGATGAGAACCTGGCACCTCTAAGTAAAGATGAGTGTCTGACGCCTTCGCCCGGCTCTTGACAAGATTTTCTTAAACAGGCAGATTCCGCAGCGGTGCGGGCTCGTAGCTCAATTGGTAGAGCAATGGACTCTTAATCCGGCGGTTGTAGGTTCAAGTCCCACCGGGCCCACCATTTTAACTTGAAATATTAGCAGCTTAAATAACATTTAATTCTAATTATATTTTATCTTCGAAACCAGGAGATAAAATATGGCAGTTTCGCTATTTAGCTTTTTGGCTTTGTTTGGGATGACGTCTGTAGCGTTTGGGCAACCCGAGGTTAAACCGGGCGTTGTGTTGCTTAAATGCAAAGAGTTTTACGAGCCCTGCGACCTTAGTGATTTAAATAAAACGGCAGGTATTTCTCGGATAAAACGTTTAGCCAAAACCTCACGTTTGCTGGCCGGCATATTAAGCGAAGGTGTTACCACTGATCAGGCAATTTCGACTTATGCTAAGGATCCACGCATTGATTATGTCGAGCCGAATTATTTGGTACGGGCTTTCGATCTCCCCAACGATCCATTCTTTAAATACCAATGGGGCCTGCACAACACCGGTCAAACCGGTGGTACGATTGATTCGGATATCAATGCACCGCTGGCTTGGGATTTAAGACCTAATGGACCAAATGTTGTCATTGGCGTCATTGATACAGGAGTGGATTATACACATCTCGATCTGGCCAACAATATGTGGACCAACTCTTTGGAGATTCCGGGGAATGGGATGGACGATGACGATAACGGTTATATCGATGATATTCACGGCATCAACGCCGCCACTGGCAAGGGCGATCCGATGGATGACAATCAGCATGGCACCCACGTAGCCGGCATTATTGCAGCAGAGGGAAATAACGGCCTGGGCGTATCCGGCGTTTTACAAAAGGCGAAAATTATTACTTGTAAGTGTTTGGATGAAAACGGCGTGGGCGACACAGCGAGCGCGATTGTATGCATGGACTATTTCGCGGCGCTGGCAGCACGTTCTAGAAACCCCGTTAAGATGGTGGCGACCAATAATTCCTGGGGGGGCGGTGGCATGTCTCGTGCTTTCACCGATGCCGTGCGTGACCATCAAAAACTTGGCATTTTGTTTGTTGCAGCCGCAGGTAATATTGGAGACAACAATGACGCAGTCGGGTCATTCCCCGCCAACATCGAGCTGAGTAACGTGATATCGGTTGCAGCTTCCGATGCGCAAGATCGCCTTGCGTCATTCTCTAACTATGGTCCCCATTCCGTACATGTGGCCGCTCCGGGCACAGACATATTAAGCACTATCCCCGGTCAAGTGTATGATTACCTAAGCGGTACTTCGATGGCGGCCCCGTTCGTCACGGGCGTCATTGGTAGCATTTTGGCAACGAATACAGACATGGACTGGGTCTCGATCAAAAACCTTATAATTGCCGGCGGCACACTCACCGAGGCTGCCACAGATGGGTTGATATCCGGTCGCCGCCTAAGGATGATAGACCAAGATGGCCGCGGCAGTTTGTCTTGTAATAATCAGGTGTTACGCCGCCGGATCCAGCCAAAATCCAGCACGTTAATTATGCGCGTTCGCCAAAAACTGCCACTGGCGATGCTGAAGATTAACTGCGCGAAAAGCTCTCAACCTGCGCTGAGTTTAATCAACACGCCCATTCAAGTGACTCATCTGGGCTTAAAAAAAGATGTCGGCGTGGACAACCTGCTTAACGATTTGGGCCAAAACGGCGACGAAGTAGCTTACGATGGCATCTTCTCGGGCGAATTTATCCCGGCCTTAGCCGGAACTTACCGTCTACTATTTCCGGGCGCGGACTCTGTTACTGTAACTGTATTGGAATAGGTAAGGCGCAAGTTGTCTTTTCGATGCATAAGTGATACACTTTAAGAATGGCCACTAGATACCCTAGGATTAATGCGACCTTTAAGCCAGAAACCGCTATTTTGTTGAGTGAATTGGCGGTTAAAGAAAACAAATCCGTTTCAAGCATTGTGCAAGAGCTAACTTTGGAGGCCTTGGAAAGGCGCGAAGATTTCCTCCTTTCTGCATTGGCTGACAAACTGGATTCCGCCGGGTCTAAAACCTATTCGCATGATGAAGCTTGGAAATGAGTTACCAGATTAGGTATCTCGGCGATGTTGTCAGTGAGCATATCCCTGCTTTGCCTGTCAATATTAAGGCATCTATTAAACGTGCGATTGAAGAACGTTTAACGATTGACCCGGTGGGGTTTGGGAAGCCTCTTCGTTATAGTTTGAAGGGCCACCGACGCTTGCGAGTCGGGGACTATCGGATTGTCTATCGGATCGAGCCTCGAAATCAGATGGTGATTATTGTGGCGATTAAGCATCGAAAAGATATTTATGAATGATCTGGAGATGTGAAAGCGCCCTCAAGGGTATTGTATTGGAATGCGCATATTTATTTTTTGTTTAATCTCTTCTTGTGTTTGGGGACAGCATTTACGGGTGGGGGTTGTTGGGCATGCGCCCTATGTCTTGCATGCGGAAAACGCCTTCGAAGGCGTTAGTTTAGATGTCTGGAAGATGATTGCTCGCAATCTTGGGCTTCAATATGACGCGAGGTATATTGCTCGGTTTGAGGATGCCGCCAGGCTTTTGCGAGAAGAAAGGCTCGATGTGTTGGTGGGGCCGATTGCGATCACTTCTTCTTTGGCGAAGAACGCACTTCTCACGCAACCTTATTATCGGGCTACTTTCGGCATGGCGGTGCCAGAGAATGATGTCACGCTTTTGGGACGGATTCGCCAAAAGCTTGGGCCGATCGCGGGATCTATTGCCTTGACGATGCTTTTGGTGCTGTTGGTGGCCTTTTTCGTCTGGCGTGCGGAGCGTCGGGTAAATGCCGAGCAGTTTTCTAAGGACCACGGCAAAGGGCTTGGGGATTCTATTTGGTTTACCGTGGTGACCATGATGGGGGTCGGTTATGGCGACAAGGTTCCCATTACGCGGGCAGGGCGCATACTATCCATGGGTTGGATGCTGGTAGGCATAGTTATGGCGTCTTCACTAACCGCGGGGATCACGACCTTCTTTACCGTGGCGAGCTTGCCGCATTTAAGTGCGGTGAGTCCTGCATCACTAAAAAATGCCCCGATTGCTGTAGCGAACAAAATTGGCGCCAAGTTGGTGGAAGAGCGTTTTGAGGCCGAACCTCTGATGGCGCCAGATTATGAACAAGCGTTTTCAAAGTTGGCCGACGGTTCGGTCAAGGCTGTGGTCGGAGACCGGGTGGAGCTGCTTTATTACTTGCGGCTCCACCCCAAGTCCAAAATCATTGTGACTGAGACCAACTACGAAGTGATGCACTATGGGTTTGCCTTTTCAAAAGCTGTGCGGTCTGAGTTTTCTCGGGTTAATGTTGAACTGTTAAAGTTGATCGAAGACGGCTCCATTCGCGAGATTTTTCTCGACTGGCGACGCGGAGCTGAGCAGGTTCCTATTTCTGTTCTTGTGCCGGCGACTGGCTCCAGTGATCACGTTCAAATAGAGCGCCTGAGTCGCAAGCAGCATTCATCACCGGGCGTGAGTAGCGGTTTTTGAGGTAGCAACGAGCGGTTGGTCCCTCATAATGCGGGTGCATGTAGGTATAGGTCATGCATCGGATATCGGCTTTGCAATAGTCACGACAATCATCGAGCGTTGAGTTCCATTTCATGTCGAATTTATAATAGCTATTGCCGGCTCTGTTCCAGCCAAGTTCTCTGGTGGATTCTTTCACGCCAGAAATGCAGCCTTCGGAGCTGAGTCTGTTAGGACCTGCCGATTTAAGCCAGCATTTGGCGTTGGTGCCTTGAAAGCCTGGTTTAACATAGGTGTACGCTTGGCAACGATCATCTTGCTCGCAGGCAGCTTGGCAAAAAACATAGTCGGGAGGGACGTCGAAGTTCGCGTAATCTGCGCCGGGTCTGTCCACATTTGCCTCTGCGCTGGTGCCTGAGGCGCTTAAAAGCGATGGGCAAAGAGTGATAAATAGTAGAAGATAGTTGAGTTTTTTCCGCATATTATTTATTACTCTGCGCTCTAAACATTTGGCCTCAGTCGAATGACGGATCTATTCATGTATCCAAATTATCGTTTTGCCTTGAAACTCAAGCGGCCTTTGAACTTAAAGCGTCGCCTCTTACATTCGAGTGATCCGTATCTATATAAAGGCGAGCTGGTGCAGGGGCGTTTTGGATTCGGAGAGGTGATTGATTCGCGAAAGTTGGCACAGGAGATTGCTGATTTTGATCCCAGTGGGTTTAATGTTCGGCACGATAAGATTCCAATCGCTGGGATGATTGATTTCACAGGGCAAAAAGCTGTTGCCGAGGCTCTGAATTTGACAGAGCAGGGATTTCAAACGCTGAAACTTAAAGTGGGCCGCTCGCCAGAGTTAGAGCTGGAAACGCTGCGTGAGATCAGTCAGCAAATAGACTCGAAGATTGCAATTCGCTTAGATGCCAATCGCCAATTTTCTTTGAGCGAAGCCATCGATTTTGCTAAACAGCTTGGGTTTTTAAACATCGATTACTTTGAAGAGCCATGCCAAAATCCCAAGGATATTCCGGCTTTTTATGCAGCTACCAGTATGCCTGTGGCGCTGGACGAATCGCTGGTAGAGTGGGCAGGTGGTGTGCCTGAATTGGCCGGCGTTAAAACTTACGCTCTAAAGCCGTTTTTAATGCCAGATTTGGCATCTGTTTTCGAATGCATCGATACAGCGCAGAGAAGGGGTATAGAAGTCGCAATCTGCTCCGCCTTCGAAAGCGGCTATTCCCTAAGCTGGCTCGCCTTGCTGGCTAGCAGCTGTAATCAAAACCCGGTGGCCGCCGGCCTTTCAACCTATCGTTGGTTTGAAGAAGATTTAATCGACCCGCCTTTTAAAGCCGAAGACGGGTGGGTTAATTTACTGCTGCATCAAAAATGCTTCGATAAACGGTTGGATTTCTCCGTCTAAAACGGCGTCCACATTGCCGGCTTCGTGTGCGGTTCTTAAATCTTTGGCGATGCGGTATGGTGCTAGCACGTAGTTTCTGATCTGTGATCCGAAGGAAGCTTCGCGTTTTTCGGCTTCGGCTTTGTCTTTTTCGACAAGCCGTTTTTTCATTTCTAAATCATACAAGCGAGATCTCAAAAGCTTCATCGCAGTCGATTTGTTTTTCTGTTGGCTTCTCTCCGCTTGACAGGCCACCGCCAAACCAGTTGGAATATGAGTTAACCTGACCGCGCTGTCGGTTTTGTTGACGTGCTGGCCACCCGCGCCGCCGGCTCGGTAGGTGTCTACTCGGAGGTCTTCGGGTTTGATGTCCACTTCGAAGGAGTCGTCGATTTCGGGAATCGCCCAGACGGCAGCGAAAGACGTGTGTCTGCGGGCGTTGGAATCGAAGGGAGATATACGGACTAGGCGGTGAACGCCGATTTCGGCTTTTAAATAGCCATAGGCGTGCTCGCCGCTGACCAAGATGGTGGCGCTTTTGATGCCAGCTTCTTCGCCGGGGGCTAGGTCCATCAGCTCGACTTGATAGCCTCGGCGTTCGGCGTAGCGGGTGTACATGCGTAGCAGCATTTCGGCGAAGTCTTGTGAATCGACACCGCCTTGGCCGGCGTTGACGCTTAAGATAGCATTGTTGGTGTCGTTCGGACCGGACAGCATGCGCTGGATTTCTAGGTTGTGAACAGTCGCTTCTAGGCTTTGGTATTCGGGCTCAAGTTGTTTGAGCTCTTCATCGTTGCCGCCTGCGAGTTCGATGAACTCAGCGCAGTCTAAGATAGCTTGTTTGGTTGCTTGAAAGCGTGAGACTTCTCTTTCTAATTGAGATTTTTCTTTTTGCGTCAGGCCAGATTTTTTTTGATCAGACCAAAAGTCGGGAGCCTCGGCAAGTTTGTCGAGCTCGGCGATTCGTGCCTGTTTTTTGGTCATGTCGAACGCTTTTTCTAAGGCTTCGATGCGTTCTTGGAGCCGGTGGATATCCATAAGGGAATGCGAGTCTATCATTAAAACGTTCGGAGAAAAAGCACTCTCCTTATGCCCGTTTTTCCTGTTCGACTAAATCCCCTCCTAGCGCATGCTCAGCCCGCTGAAAGGCCGGTGCCCGTTGTTCATGGCAATGTTTTTGAGGAAGAGCCTAGAAATCGGTTAGAGCTACCGAAAACGCCTCGCCGGCTCGATCATGTCAGCGCTTTGGAAGAGAAATTTTTTAAAACAGGGGTTCGTTTTTTACAGGACCGGCAATACGCGCAGGCTGTTTTGGAGTTTATCAAACTGGCTGAACGCTCATTGGCGCTAAAGCAGCTGCATAAAGCGCAACGCGTGGAAGACCCAAGAGTGGACACCATGATTTCTCTTGGCATTGATTATGCTCAATCGGTGTATCGATTTGCCTCCTATGAACTTTCACCAGGTAGTTTTGATGCGGATAAATCGCTGATCGCTCGACTCAATGCAGCGCTCGCTTGGCCAGAGACCACGCCGCCCAATGAAAAGTTGCCTCAGGTAAGCAAGCTTTTAAATTCTTATCCTGCTTTTTCGGAGATGGGCGATACGTGGAGACTGAATGAATACACCGAGCTGGTGATGAAACATCTGGGCATTTCTTATCAAGAAGCAACGGCGCTGGTGATTGAGAGAGAATTGCAGATCGTATGGATGGGAGAAGCGATTAGAAGAGATTCCGTGCAGATTTTGAGGGATTTGGTAGCACGGGGTTTTGACGTCAATCGTCCGAGTTCAGCGGTTGTGACGCCACTTGTCGCCGCGGCCAAACTTGGCTCGCTTGAGGTTATCGGGGAATTGTTGAGAATGGGCGCCAAGATGGGCACGGCGTTGTTTGAGGCCATCAAGGCTGGGCATCACGAGGTGGCGGCTGAGCTCGCACGCCAGGGCGCCTGTATTTTTATTAATGTGCCCAAAAACACACCAGACAGCGTTGTCGCAAGCGTCCATCGAGGTTTTACAGACCGGCTGCACTTACATCCGGAAGAGGCAGCGTTGTTTTTTGCAAAGGTTGACCACACTCAGATCAAGGCATCTTCACCGCTGGATGGCCTGCCGGTCAGCATCCCCAAAGTTAAAAAGACGTTTTTCGAGCGGCTTCGTTCTAAGCCAGAGCTGTCCCTACGTAAATCGGTGTTGGCCTGTTTTCGGGAAGTTTTCAAAATGGACGAGACTTTCCTTATTTCTGAAGAGCGCGCCGTGCCTTTTACGGCTGCACAAATCGAATCACACCTGGATGGTTTACTCGAAAATGTTGAGACCGAACGAGAGAAAATGGCAGGCGTTCCCAAGTGTAAAGAGGAGCGAACGCAATTTTACGCCACCTTGCGCGCCATGTTGACCCATATTCATGCCAAACTGAAAGATAAAAATGTCTCGCTTGCCGATAAACGAACCGTGCTGGTTACACTAGCTCAAGGGGGCATGCACTGCGGCACACGACAATTTTACGAAACCAAAACAGCCCTAGGTATTCTGTTTCCATCGAGAGAAAATACCACCGAGGCGCAAGGCAAAATACTAAAAGAATTGGAGAGTTTGCGGCACGCCATTTTGATCGAAATATCCTCGCAGTTTAGAAGTATCAACGCACATTCATTTGGCCATTTGGTTCATACCATCGGCAAAGAAGTTGGCGTGTCCAACATGGAGTTCACCTATACCGATCCGTTGGTTGGCAATGCCACGACCAAAGAGGAACTGTTGAAACAATTCTATGATCAGTACACACCCAGTCGAATTTGGCAGCATTTAAGCAAAATGCCCGCAGCCGACTTGGCGAGTTTATTGGCCGAAGCAAGACCTCCAGGGTGCAATGAAAACGAGTTCTACGATTTAACGCTGCAGGAAGACGGAACTTTGCAGCCAGCTGCCGTCATAGTGCTGATGTTTTGCTTAGGCATTATTGTGCCATGCTCCACTCGTGTCGACCGCGGAGATTTCAGCATGTTGGGGCTTCATGCTGAGCACCCTCCAGAGCTTATGTTTAGCCTTGGTAAATTGCTTAAAGACAAGCCTGCATTCGCTCCCTATGAACGCCATTGGCAACCTGAGACTTCGAGTTATCCGGGCGCTTTTAACGATTATGAAGTTCAGCGCGCGACAGAAGTTTTGGCTGAGCTTAAGCTGCTTAACGAGCAAAAATTAGATTTGGCAGCCAAAGCGCTTAAACAGAGTCAAACTTTCTATCGTGATACCAAACGTGCTTTGAGCGATGAGCAGGCTAAATCCCTCGCCCGGCATGTTATTTTTTTCGACGATCTGTAAAAACGCGAAGGCCAATGAGCAGGCCTAGAATAATAAACAAGCTGTCTTTGGTATATGCCGATTCATCGAATGCTTTTTTATCGCCTGCAAAATATCCGTGTGAAGTCAAAATAATCGCGAGGCCGATCAAGGCCATTGCCCATTGCCCTTTGGTACTAGGTCTTCGGGAAATTATCAGGCCTATGAGCAAAATGGCCAAACAGCTGAGCGGAAAAATATCGCCCACTTGCTGATAAATGGTGATTTCTTTGGAAAGCGGCACTTCGGCTAGTACCAGCGCTTCCTCATATAAATTGGTCGGCTGGTGAATAAACCCTCGGGAGTCCACCCACGCCGATACGCCCGTGTTGGTCGCTCTAGCATAACTTCGCCCAACTTCTACCGAGCGCATCTGATACATGCCCAGATGCTGGTAAGGCCCAGCTGACACCCCATACCAAGCATCGTTGGTGACGTTGATTAATAGCTCAGCGCCTTCAGCAACGAAAGCACGGCCAATCACCGGAAACACGCCTTCGTAACAAATGGTTACCGCTAAGGGAATGCCATCTGCCATTACCGTTTTAAAACCACCCGAGCGCGCAAAGCTGCCTAAATTGGGCACGATTTTTTCGACCACGTAACCAAAGGGCCAAGGCACGTACTCGCCAAAGGGAACCAAGTAATTTTTATCGAAGCGCCCTAAAATCGTACCGCTTTGATCGAGCACGTAAGCGGTGTTGTAGAAATCCCGCTGGGCATCAGTGCCCAGGGCGCTGATGATATTCACCGGCGCGAGCGTACCTAGGTTATTCAAAATCGGCCGCTGCATGTCTAATCGATAAGGATAAGAAGATTCAGGCCAAATGACGATTTGCGCGCCGAGCGAGACAGCCTTGTTTTGCAGGTTGCTGTAGCGCTCCAAGATTTCATCGCCATACTGCGGCGCGTGATTTTTGATGCCTTGCTCGATATTGCCTTGCAGCAAAGCAACCTTGACGTTTTTTTGGGTCTCAGGTTGGTATGACCAAAGCCTTGAGAGGCCATAGGCCACCAACGCCACGCTGACAAACAATGCCCCCCAGCACATTTTTCGGCGCACGATAACAGAAGCGATGCCTGCATTCACGAGCCCGACATAAAACACCAGGCCAAAAACGCCGCCAACCGACGCGCCTTGCAATAATACCGGCACACTCAGCAGTGAATACGCAGATGCCCCCCAGGGAAACGATCCGATAAAGCCATAATCTCTCAGGTATTCAGTGACGCACAAAGTCACGGGAAACAGAGCAAAATAAGACCACCCAAGTCGAATACTCAAGTATCGCGCCAAAGCCGCAGCCCCCGCCAAGTAGCAGGCAATCAGCATGGTCAATAAAAAGAGCGCAAACCAACTCACCACCCAAGGCAGATGAGCAAACACATTCATGGTGATGGTTAGCCAATAGAGTGTGGCTAAGTACTGAGCAACGGTCGCGGCAAAGACGAGTTTAAAAACTTTGCCCGGAGGGAGGCGATGCGTGGCTAAGATCAGAGGCACGTAGCCAACCAGTACTAAAAATCCCAGCGGGGTCAGTTGGCTTAGAGCCATCAATAGGCTGGAAAGCAGTGCCAAAATCATTACAAAACAGGCTCGAAAACGCAGATGGTATTACGGCAACCCAAGGCGCGTTGCCATTTATCATCGCTTAAGTTTTTCACTTGAATCGATGCCAGCGGTTTATCTTCCACGAATGCATCAAAGCGCCCGGCATCGGATTCAAGCTTGGCCTGAAGCACTAAGTTCTTACTTTTGCACGGTGCCTGAATTTGCTGAACCAGTTTTAAGATGCCGTCGATTTTTTTAAATTCGGAGACCGCACAGGTACCGTCCGCAAAGGCGAGCACGCCTAATACTCTCGAAGCATCGGTAGTAACATAAAATACGCCGCCAGCTGCAGGCTCTGGTTCACCACCCAGGCGTTCACGAGCCATGTGGTGAACTTTAGATGCGCTCATCGGTAATTTGTATTTTTCCAAGGAAATCTTGGCAGACCATGGGCCGGGAGAAGGCACATCTTGCTCGATTAAAAGCGAGATATCGCGCCTGAAATGGCCGGCGTTGCCTTGCTTGGCTAAATACTTAATCTCTTTGGTGTAGGTTTCCCAAACGGGCGATTCGCTCTTCCAGTGCTTTTTGAGCGCCTCAAATTCGGTGCCAGTATAAATACCTTCTGCGCCCTTTTGAGAAATCACGACTTCGAGCGGATTTCTCTTAGCCAACATGATGCCTAAAATCAGGCCGGCCGCTAAAGCGATCGCGCCGAAGGAAAATCCAGGTCGTCTTACCCAAGGGGGTACGGTGGCCCACTGGGTTGGGTTTTCGGTTTGCTCTTGCCTTGGCGAATAATAGATTCTTTCAAAAGTAGAATTCTCGGGCGCTTCGTAGTTGGCCAAGTCCTTCTCCAGACTATCTAAAGCCAGGCTGAACTCTTCGGCACTTTGGTATCTTTTTTCTGGCTCTCTGGACAGCGCTTTGGATAAAGCGGCGTCAAGAGTCATTGGTGCGGGATATTGTCGTTCGGACGGCAACGCAAATCGTCCCAGAGGTAGATCGCCCAAGATGCATTCGTAGAACATCACGCCCACCGAGTATAGGTCGGAACGTTGGTCGACGCGTTTGGCATCAATATGCTGTTCCGGCGCCATGTAATTCACGGTCCCCATGGTCACGCGGCTGCGGGTTAAGTTAGGATGCGGGTTTGTGGCTTCGTTGAGGAGCCCGGCCAGGCCGAAGTCTACCAACACGACGCGTTCAGTGCCTTGCTCGACCAAAACGTTCTCTGGTTTTAAATCGCGATGGATAATGCCGCGGTCATGTGCCGCTTTCAGGCCTCGCAGGATTTGCCGCATATAACCGATGGTCTGTTGCAGCGTCAGCGGGCCATTTTTCAGGCAGCGCCGAAGCGTGGTACCTTCCACATATTCCATGCAAAAGTAGTGAACTTTGGAGGCATTGCCCACGTCATAAATTGCAACGACATTGGGATGTCGTAGGGAGCTTAAGGCGGCAGATTCGCGTTCGAAGCGAGCCACTAAATCGGCCCGAGATGACATCTCGGAGGATAAGATTTTGACGGCTGCTTGTCGTCCGGATGCAATATGCTTAGCGCTGTAAACCGAGCCCATGGCGCCTTTGCCGATTAGGTCGATTAGGTCGTATCCAGGTATGCCGGGCAGGGGGCCATTGCTGGCGGGTTTTAGTACTTCGGGTTTTGAAACATTGCCAGAATTCGAGCTGGAGTCTTTGGAAACCGCGTAACGTTTTGCCAAAGCTGGGTGAATGCCCACGCTTTTTTTGGCTTTGCCAAGGAAATTGGTATCCGCCCAGGTGCCGCAAACTTCGCAGCGCCCAGATGTCAGTTCTGCTTGGCAGTGGCTGCAGGTCAAATTATCTTCTGACATATCTCACTTGCTGAGGCATCGGCTCCAAATGGAATTGATACCATTCTTGACCATACCCAGTCATTTTCATTTTTTTATTATTTTGTAAGTTATTTAAGTTTGCGATGAGATTTTTATCTGAATCGCCGAGCTTTTTTTGACCGGTTGCTAAAATATCAATGGCCTTAGAGTTGTGACCCAGTTTCCAATGGCAATAGGCCCATAGGCTCCAGAGCAAGCCTTGTTTAGCCGAATATCTGGTGGCGGATTCAAACACTTTGTCCATCTTGGTATAATCTTTATTTTTATACGCTAAAATGGCCAACATGGCGCGAGCGCTCCAATGTTTAGCGAATGATTTTTGCAGAAAAGGTCGTGCGCGTCCAAAATCTTGGCGCATAAAATATAAGCTACCGATTTGGCCATCTATGGCGCTGGCGGTAAAAAATTGCCAATTGCCGTAACGTTTTTTGACGTCTTGAAGCAGGGCAATGCCGCGATCGATGCGACCTTTTTGGATCTCTGACACAGCTGCCATCATCTCAGCTTGGGCTCCCAGTGCGATTTTTCGTGCAGCAAAAAAATAGACAACCAGTGTCACGATGACCGCTGGAATAATGGCCGCAATAAAACTGAAGCTGGACCAAATCAAGCCGAAAACGACTAGCCCTGAGAGCAAAGCTAAACTGAGAAGAATCATGGAACTTTAGTACCAATTTGCTTGAAAAATGCCAGACTTTTTAAGGGTGTTTGTTTATGTTGTTTTAAATGCCAGGCGAAAATATCAGCCATTTTACGCGGGTCTGTCTCGTGTGCAACTTCTTCGCTCAAAAGCCCGCAGATTTCTAACAGCTTAAATTCAAAGTGACGAATATCTTTAGTCGTAATTTCGGTGGTGGCAGCTAGGTTCAAAAAGGCATCTAGAGTTTCAAAAATCAGCGGCGCTAGGTCGTGCTCAGGAACAAAAATCTCTGTGATTTCACAGGCATAAGCTGACAGCGAAAAGCTGCGTAGGTTGCTGGCGAGTGTGCTGGTGTAAGACCCTAAATCAAGCTCAGAAAGAGTCGACAGCCCAGCGCCTTCTTTTAATTTAAAAGCCGCCCGCCCGCGCGCAGGGGTTTGGATCATGCTCCCCCGCCTTTTGGAAGGCTTCAGGCCACCCCGGCAAAACAGGCTTAATCTACCATGCTCACGAGTTAGCACCCGCGCAATGCAATCGGCCTCGCCATAGCGCACCAGGGAGGTGATAATGATGTCATCAAAGTTCACTGTAATCGAGCTCTTTGCCAAATGTATCAGCTAAATAGGCCAAAGAAAATAGGCTGCAAACCAATACAATTGTTCCGATAATCAGCGCGCTCTGTGGCAATGTGAAAAAGCTTCCATGAAGCGCCTGAAGCCCAGAAGTTAACAAAACCACCGACGCTCGCATAAAGTTTGTCACGGTAATAACCGCCGTGGCCCTAATATTCGTGCCAAAATTTTCGGCCACCATGGTGACATATACCGACCAATAGCCCGCGCCGAAAAAGCCGATGGCGCAGCAAAGCGCATAAAATTCAAACGCGGTCAAAAAATGAGAATTTAAGTAAAACGTCACTAAAAAAGCGTTGATGATCAAAAAGAGCCCGATAATGCCCCGTCGAGATTTGGTAATATGGCTTAAGGACCCGCTGACCATATCACCAGCGGCGCATCCAATGTAACAATACATGATGGCTTTGCCTGCTGAGATGCCTAAGTTGGTGCCCAGTGCCTGACGCAATTCCGGAGCAAGAGCCATTAAGATGCCTACGCAATACCAAACTGGCACGCCGACCAAAATACAAGCCAAATAGCGCATAAACGTTTGCCGCGAACGCAATAACAGCAAAACCCGACCCCGATCTTTGGCCGGCGAAGCTTCAAAAAGTTTGGATTCAAGCACGTTGAATCGCAAAAGCAGCAACAATAGCCCCATGCTGCCGCCAACAATGTAGGCGAGCTGCCAATGAAAGTAATCACCGACCAAGCTGGCGGCGACAGCGCCGAGCAGACCAAAGCTGGTTAACAAGGTGGTCCACAAGGTGCGACGATTTGCAGAAGCGGTTTCGCTGATCAGGGTAACCGCGGCGCCGACTTCACCCGAAAGCCCAAAGCCCGCAACAAATCTTAAAATGGCATAAGTGTTCAAGGTGCTGACGAAAGCATTGCCGATATTGGCGAGCGAGTAGATCAGAATGGACGCCATCATGACCCATGTTCGGCCTTTTTTATCCCCGGCGATGCCCCAAAACAGGCCCCCAAACAGCATTCCGGCCATCTGAGCGTTCATTAACAGAATGCCGGAATCCAAAATCTGATTTTCTGAAATACCAATGGCTCGGAGACTTTCAATGCGCACGACACCAAAGAGAATTAGGTCGTAAACATCTACGAAATAGCCCAAGGCAGCCACCACGAAAGTGAGCAGAAATGATTTCATTGGGCCTTTGTGTAGCTTTTCCAGCAGGATTAACCAAGGCATCCCTTTCGTTCAATTAATATGGCTCGCTTCTTTATCTTGGTTTTATTGTTGGCAACTGAACTTGCTTCTGTGAGCCGAATTCCGAAACCCGGTGTGATTGTATCCCTGCCTGCGGAGGTTCAGCCGAGCAAGCAGCCGCTTGTCACCATAGAAGCAGAGGACGAGTTGGTCGTAACCGATGATGAGCAACAGGCAGTTGTGACCGAAGATGCCATTGCTCCTACCGAGCTTGCGGTGGAGCCTAAACCGCCTGAAAGTTTAGGCTGCGTTTGTTCACAGGTCAGACGGTAGTTTTTCGGGCTTATTGAGTCTGGTTCTGATTTTTTCGATGTGCGTATCGATTTCCGCTTCCATGCTGGTTAGCTTGGTGGCTAAGTGCTCTTTAAATTCTTTGGTAAAAATCGGAGAAGCGTCAACTTGGCCAAATCTTTTGCGCAAACTTGCTTTGAAGGCTACGAGCCTTTTGTCCATCTCTTTGGCGATTTGTTCGGAAAGTTCAGGCTTTGAGTCTTTGACCTTGGCGTCGTATTCGGCGATCAGAACTTCCAACAGATTTTTTGAGTTGGCCAAAAACTCGAGTGATTTTTCTTCGAATTTTTTCAGCGCTTCCTCGAAAAAGCCAAAACTGGGAACGGCAAGTCCCAACATAAAACTCCACGCTAGCATTGTACGCAACATAGGCAGGTATCTCCTTTGCTATTCTTAACAATGCGTCAGTGGAAAACTTTCCTCGGCCCATGATAATCTTGAGACTATGCTAAAAAATATTTTAATTTTGTGCGCTTTTTTAGCTAATGGATATATTCAGGCGGCCGTCGTAGGTTTTAATAGTATATTGTATAAATTTAAAGGCGCTCAAGTTGGCTTTTTAGCGATGTCGTCTAAAAGTCACCAGATCATTGCGGAACATAACCCAAACATGTTGCTGAACCCTGCTAGCAATGTGAAACTGGTTACTACACTGGCGGCTTTGGAGCTGCTTCACCCTGAGTATAGGTTTAAAACTGACTACTATGCGACAGGCCCGGTTGAACACGGGGTGTTGAATGGCAATTTGGTAATTAAGGGTTATGGCGATCCGAGCATCAGCAATGAGCGCCTGCAATCTGTTATCAGGCGTCTGAAACTTGTAGGCGTCGAATCGATCAGAGGCGAGCTTATTTTAGACGACAGTTTTTTCGGGGGCGAAGGGAATCCACCTGGCTGGGCGAGCGAGCAATATAGCCAAAAAATCTACACCGCCCCCATTGGCGCATTGTCGCTTAATCACAACACGGTTTCCGTGTTTATCAGGCCTGCAGAGGTAGGAGAGCCTGCGATTGTGGTGACTGACCCGCCGGTAGATTATTTTAAAACCAAAGGGTTTATCAAAACCACCGCCAAAGGCAGACGACCCATCGTTGGCTCTAAAGACGATGGTTTACGCACGGAAATCATCTTGAACGGCGGTATCGCTGTAGGCTCCAGGCCGCTGGTTGTTCGGAAAAAGGTTTATCAACCTTCTCGCTATTTTGCTTCCGTATTTAAGTACTTTTTGAGACAAGAGGGTATTGCGCTTTTAGGCGAGCAATATGGCGCTGGCTCCAGGCGCCTGATTTTGACAGACACTTCACCGATGCTTTCGCAGCTAGTGGCGGAAACGAATAAGAGCTCGAGTAATTTTTTGGCAGAGATGCTCGTGAAGGCCATTGCTGGTCAAGTGAGTGAACCTGCCAGATTTGCAGTTGGGATTGAGCAGATTACCAAATTTCTGGAGCAGAAAGTTGGCTTTAAAAAGGGCAGTTTTATCTTGTCCAATGGCTCTGGGCTGGGCACCACCAACCGTTTCACAGCCAGGCAGTTCGTGAAATTGCTCGAGTACGCACAAAAAAACTTTGAACTTTCGTCTGAATTCATGGCCTCGTTGGGCGTTGCGGGCACGCAGGGGACTTTGTCTAGGCGCATGAGGCAGGAGCCGACCTTAAGAAGTTTACGCGCAAAAACGGGAACTTTGAGGGATGTTAGCTCTCTGTCTGGCTATGTGGAAACGCGCGGCGATGATCCAGTGATATTCTCCATCTTGGTGCAGGGCAAACCAAGGGTACTTTGCAGAGCCAGATGGTTTGAAGATCGTATTGGCAATTACTTGGCAAACTTACATACAGATGTTGAGCCTTGTATTTCGATTGAAGAAGATACCATCCCGGACGATGAAGCGATTGAAGAGGAGATGGATAATTTAGTAGGAGGATGATTTGAAAATTGCTGCCTTATCCGTTTTCTTTGCGCTTGGCGTCCTTGCTCAAAGTGTGAGCTTGTCTGATGAGCCAGCGGAGATCGAACAATCCGCGCCCTCCACAGATGTGGCACTTTCCTCCGATTTTGATATTTTCCCCAGGCCACAGATTTTGCTTCCGAATATCGCCTTCTGGAGACGAGTCTACGGTGAGTTGACCAGCAATCAGATTATCTTTTCAGACGCCGAAGATCTGTCTTTGGTTTATCGGGTTATGACAGTGCCTGGTTCTGGCAGAACCAGAGAACAAGCGATTAAGCAGGCAAAGGCGGAGATTGCTACCGTTTTAAAAGAACTGGATGCTTGTGAGCCTGACTCTAGAGACGGCCTGCCCGGGTTGGCGGGGGAGATTTACGAAGCCCTCAAAGACAACCCTCGGGAGGATAAATTTCGAAGATGGGATTTTATTAGGGCGCAAACTGGCCTCAAAAATCAGTTTAGGGAAGGCTATATGCGCTCTGGAGCTCACGAAAATGAGATCAGATCCAGGCTTCGCAGGGCCGGTCTGCCGGAAGAATTAATCGGTATTGTATTTGTGGAGAGCTTATTTCACCCAAAGTCGAAGTCCAGTGTAGGCGCCACGGGTATTTGGCAGTTTATGAGGCGCACAGCTTTTGAATACATGCGTGTTAATCGTTTGGTGGATGAGCGGCTTGACCCGATTGTGTCTACTGAAGCCGCTATTCGTTATATCCAGTCAGCAAAGTCCAGCCTGGTTGAGTGGCCGCTGATTATTACATCCTATAATTATGGCCGAGGCGGCATGGCCAAGGCTGCCCAAATGGTTGGCTCTAGAGATTTTGAAGTGATTCTGAAAAATTATCAAAATCCGCGCTTTGGTTTTGCGGCCCGCAATTATTATGCCGAGTTTTTGGCGGCGGTTGATGTTTACAGGCAGGCTAAACAGATCTTTCCAGATGCTCAGCCGATCACGCATTGGGCCTACGATGTGATTCAGTTGCCTAAGGCGGTATCTGTCACGGATTTACTTTCCACGAGAGCGGTTGAGGCTGTTTGGCTTAAAACCTATAATCCAGCTTTAACTTCTTTTGCACATAGAGGCAGAGAAATCTTGCCCAAAGGCTTTACGCTGCGGGTGCCATCGGCGGATCGCAAACGTTTGGAGGCTCGCTTGGCATTTTTGCCGGAGCGCAAGACCCGAAAATCCCGAAAAAGAGCCCGGCTCAGCACATGCCACTTTACACAATTGCCTACAGCAACCATTATGACCGACTAATATGCGTGACCCTAAAGCGAAATTGGCTCATCTAGACGCTTGTCTGAGCCCTGAAATCGAATACAGAAAATCGGCTGGTTTTGATGAAATTGCCTTAGAAAACCAAGCCGGCGTCGATATTTCGTTGAACAAAATTTCGCTGGATACGGCTTTCTTGGGTAAGAGCTTAAAGGCCCCGCTCATGATCGCGCCGATGACGGGTGGCATGGAGCGTGGTTTGGAATTAAACCGCCTATGGGCAAGAGCAGCCGAGCATTTTGGCATAGCTTTTGGTGTGGGTAGCCAGCGGGTAGCCTTGGAAAATCCTGCTCTCGCGGAAACTTTCAAGGTACGTCAATATGCGCCCAAAGCCTTGATATTCGCTAACTTAGGCGCTGCCCAAATAGCGGGTGGCATGGATTTGGGGACGGTGCAAAGAGCCATCGATATGATCGAAGCGGACGCGCTTTTAGTCCATTTCAATGCGGTGCAAGAAGCTTGCCAAGATGGTGATGTGGACTATCTAGGTGTTCAGAAAAATATGGCACGGTTGTGCGAGCATTTTTCTAAACAAAATTTGCCTGTCCTGGTGCGAGAAGTCTGCTTCGGCCTGAGCCAGGCGGCCGCCAAACGTTTTGTTGATATGGGTGTTTCAGGCATCGATTGCGCCGGCGCTGGCGGGACCTCTTGGGCTAAAGTGGAAGCGATGTGCGCCAAAACCGAGCGCCGTCAAAAAATGGGCATGCGCTTTGGGGAATTTGGCATCCCAACGGTGGATTCTATCCGAAATGTGAGGCAGGTTTCGGCAGATATCCCGCTGATAGCCACCGGTGGTATTCGAAGTGGGCAGGACATGCTGAAAGCCCTGAATCTTGGCGCGAATCTGACCGCCATGGCGCGCCCGATGTTGGTGGCTGCCGATGCCGGCGAAGAAGCTTTATTTGAGTTCATCGAAGATTTACTTTTGGAACTCAGGATTGCCTTATTTGCCACGGGTAAGCCCGGTTGCTAGCGTAAGTTAGCTTTGTTATGTAGGCCTGATGGCTGTTGTCTATACTGCATTAGTTACACCTTTTAATTCTGACGGCTCTGTTGATTTAACAACGTTTGAAAAAAATTTGGATGCTCAGGCCGCTGCTGGCGTAGACGGTGTTTTGGTTTGCGGCTCAACCGGTGAGGGCATTACGCTTTCTGAAGATGAAAAAGAGCTTTTGCTGAAAACGACAGTAAAACGTGTAGGCCAGCACATGGTGGTACTCATGAACGCAGGGCATGTGGATACACGTGAAGCGGTGCGATGGCAGGGTAAATCCAAGGATTTAGGTGCAGTTTCCACAGTTCATGTGACCCCTTGGTATAACCGGCCTACGCCAGAAGGCCTGTATGCCCATTTTGCCCGTATCGCTGAAGTGAATGATTTGCCGATGATTATCTATAATAATCCAGGCCGAACAGCCTGTGATATGTCGGCTGAGCTTATTATCGAATTGGCGTCTAAGTTTAAAAATATTGTCGGCGTGAAAGAATGCAACCTCAATCCGATTCGGCTACACACGTTGCTGGAGAATGCGCCAGCCGGCTTTAAGCTATACTCTGGCGAAGACAGCTTTGTACTGCCGTTGATGGCCATGGGCGGTCATGGGGTTATATCGGTTTGGTCCAATCTGGTGCCGAAACTGTTTGTCGAATTAGTCAAAAATCCTACGCCAGCGCTGGCGGCTAAGTTGGCATTTTTAAGCAATGTCACTTCTAGGCCAAATCCGATTTCGATTAAGACGGCTATGGGGCTTAATGAGTTCCGGTTGCCGTTGTTAGGTTTGGAGCGAGCTGAATGCGAAGAGCTGCTGACGCGAGTGAAAGAATTGCTTAAAACTCAGCAATAACCCCATCTGCACCATCGGCCAGCCACCGTCTTGCGTCTTCTAGACTCTGCGCTGTCCAAAGAACTATTTTGTATCCAGCTGGTGCGCTGGGTATAAGCGAAGGATCTAGGTGAAGCGCGTCTGGATTAAAGGTGGTGGGGATTTGAACGGGTTGGTTTGAGTCAAACAATAGGCCAATCGGGTACGAGACGCCCCAGCCTTCTAATAAAGTCGGATCGAAGCTAGACAGGATAAAGCGGAGTCTGCAGTGCTGATTCATGAGGTCTTCGATAATCGTAATCCAGTGTGAAGCCGGGAAAGGCTGGGACGATTTAAGCTCGATATTAACCACATCACCATTTGGCATACATTCAAGCGTTTGCTGTAAAGTCGGCACGCCGAGCCCGCTCAAATCTTTAGCCGTATGATCCCAGACAAAGCCATGGCCGCTTGTGGTTCGGTCTAGCGTTTCATCATGAATAACCACGGGAATGCCATCTTGGCTTAAAAATACATCGCATTCGATTCCGTCAGCGCCAAGTTCAATGGCTTTCATGAAAGCGTCGATGGTGTTTTCCGTCGCAAGCGATCTAGCGCCGCGGTGGGCTAGGATAAATGGTTTGGTCGGCCAAAAAGTTTGAGTCATGCCGTTAGTCTCGCCAGGTTGGGGTGGGTTTGAAGGTTTCGCTGGCCAGTTTGATGTAGGAAATAATGGGTATGTTTTCGGGGCAGGCTGCTTCGCATTTTCGGCAGGATAAACACGCATCGGTGCCGAAAGGCTTTGGAGATTGTAGCAGCAGGCGCATGGGGCTTAGATTTTCCGGGCAGGCAGCATCGCATAGACCGCAGGTGGTGCAACGGCCGGCTTCGTGGGCGATGGCGCGGAAGGCTTTGGAGACGGGGAGGTGGCCTTCTGGGTAATAGTTCTCTTCGAATCTTTTGGCGCCACGTACTGGGCCAAAGATCCAGAGCTTGGCTAAATAATGGCTAAAGCCGACCCAGGCGAAATAGAGTTGGGCATAGATCCACTTACGTTGACTACGATTGAGCACGGTCGATGATCTTTTCCTTAAATTGATGACCATCGAAGGAGAGCATGCAGAGGCGGTCGTCCTGTTTGGTTAAAATGTGAGCGGGCCTGGTCCACAGACTGGTGACATTTTTCAGGGTTTCCTTCGCGTGTTGCATGTCTAAATCAACGCCATCATGGGTGTGCTCTAGCAAAATTTCCGAGCGGTTTTCGTAATTGGCATCTAGCACGCTGATACTGGGCTGGCCCAAGTTCGTCAAGGATGCCAGCATTTTTTGCTTCACTGCGATAAAGTCTTTGGATTCGATCAAGTATTCTTGCTTCTTTTTGTCATAGCCGTAAGCGAAATAGCCATGCTTTTTGCAGAAGTCGTGGGTGAAGAACTCGTCAATAAAGGTGATGTCGGTGTAGATTTTTCTAACGGAAAAGATCTTTTCACGGCCTAGGCCTAGTTTTTTATCCCATAGACGCCGTTCGGCCATGGAGGTGACTTGCTCCCATTCTAGACCGAATCGACCCATGTTCCAGCGTTCTTCGATATCGCGGAAAAGCTCTAAACCTAGGCGATAGGGGTTTAGTTGGCCTTGCTGCATGGCAACGACGGCTGAGTGGCGGTCGGCAAAGTCCACCACTTCGGAGGAGTCCATGACTTTTTCGGTCATCAGTTTGGAGTGCCAGTAGGACGCCCAGCCTTCGTTCATGATTTTGGTCATGGCTTGGGGAGCGAAATATTGTGCTTCTTCCCAGAGGATGTCGATGACGTCTCTTTGCCAGCGTAGCAAGGGCGCGTGCGTCATGAGGAAGCGGACAACGTCTCTTTCTGGTTGTGCAGGAAAGCGGCGTTGTTTTTCCCGGCGTTCCTTGAGCTGTTTTTTTTGTGACTCCACGAAATCATCTGGGTTGACGTATCTTTCCATGTATTCGCGATTGGACGGAATTTTGAGTACCGGTGCTTCGAGTTCTCTGCCTGGGTCTTCTTCGGTGCCCTGTTTTTTTGAAGTCCGGGTGATGAACGGGGAATGGTAATCAATGCAGTTTTCGAGCGAGAGTACTTGATCAATGAAAGTTTCGACCACTTCCACACCGTACCAGTCCATGTAGCGCCTTATGCGGGTGGCGTGGTTGGCCATTTCATCGATCATGCGTCGATTGGTGTGCTGGAAAGCTAGGTTGTTTTTGAAGAAATCGTTATGTGCGGTGACGTGGCACATGACCAACTTTTGATCGACCATGGTATTGCTTTCCATCAAATAGGCGTAGCAAGGGTCGTTGTTGATCACCATTTCATAGACTCTCGAGACGCCGTATTCATGGGTTTTCGACATTTTGTCGTATTCCATACCCCATTTCCAATGGGGGTATCTCACCGGAAAGCCCATGTAGGAGCCCACCATGTTCATTTCGTCGTAATCGAGCACTTCGTAGAAAGTGGGAAAGAAATCGAGGCCGTAAGTTCTGGCGGCTGCTTCGACTTGGGCTTGCATGACGGCTAACTCTTTGGGCAGTACAGTTTGCATCTATCTTCCTTGCGACAAAAAGTCTTTGATTGAACCGTAAATTCCATCCTTGTCTTTAATTTCGGAGAGCGCGACTTTTTCGTGTGCTTGTAGGTGCTCTTTGAGGTCTTTGATAAACTGGCCGGAGCCGTAGGGGGATTCAACTTGCCCATAGCTGAACTGGTTCACGCTGTTTAAAATGCGGTTTTTCAGAATTCCGACGCATAAGCGGGTGTCATCGACCGACCAGTTATCACCGTCTGAAAAATGGAATAGATAGATGTTCCAATCGTCAGATGGGTAGTCCTTTTCGATGATATCTGCACCGAGCTTATAAGCGGAGCTGATCATGGTGCCGCCGGATTCGCGTGTATGGAAGAAAGTTTCGCGGTCTACTTCTTTAGCGATGGCATCGTGGATGATGTACCTGGACTCGATGCCGTCGTAATGTCTGCGCAGCCAGGTGTCGATCCAGAAGGCTTCGATGCGGACGATTTCTTTTTGTTCTTCACCCATACTGCCAGATACGTCCATCATATAAATGATAACAGCGTTGGATTCTGGCCGAACAATCGGCTTGAAGCTGCGGTAGCGCATATCCTCTTTCATGGGGACGACGATCGGATTGGCTGCGTTGTAAGTGCCAGTAGAAATCTGGCGTTTGAGTGCATTTTTAAACGAGTGCTTAAAGTGCCGCAGGGATTGAGGCCCGGTCAGATGCACGCCTGAATACCGCTGCTTTTTGGTGGTTAGTCGTCTTCTGCCTTTGGGCTCAATACGAGGAAGCTCCAGTTCTTCGCCGAGCATGTCCGCCAGTTCGTTGAGCGAGACCTCCATTTCAAGAATGTGTTCTCCGCCGTCCGCACCTGCTTTGCCCTGACCCCCCTCACCGTCTTCTTGCTTTTTTGAGACCGGATCACCGACTTCACCTTTGCCCTGAGCAACCCCCCCGGATCCTGCAGAGCCATATTTGAACTTGGGCAAGTCGATCTGGGGCAGGGGGACGGTGATTTTGTCGTCCCCTTGCTTTGAGATAAACTCGCCGTTTTTAATGTAGTCTTTGAGATGCTTTTTGATGCGCCCACGGATAATGTCTTTGAATCGACTGTGATCGCCAGATATCCGTAGGCTCATAGTTAATCTCTCTTCGCATCGCCGCGCGCAAAGATGCTGGCGACAAAGTTTAAGACATCGGTCGCGCTTTCTTCGTTATAACCGTAGTTTTTGATCAGACGCTGCTTCACAATATCGATCTTTTCCTGAGTTTCTCTGTCCACCACATTGGACACCATGGTGGTTAACTTAATGGTGTCTTTTTGGTCTTCAAATAGCTTCAGTTCCAGAGCTTTGTGTAGACGTTCATTGGTGCGATAGTCGAACTTTTTGCCCTCAACCGCCAGCGCGCCAATGTAGTTCATGATTTCGCGTCTGAAATCGTCTTTGCGTGATTCTGGGATATCGATTTTCTCTTCGATCGACCGCATAAGTCTTTCGTCCGCTTCTTCATCTTGGCCGGTGTATTTATTTCTGACGCGCTCTTTCTGTGTATAGGCCTTAACGTTGTCTATGTAATTGGCACAGAGCTTAGAGATCGCGTCTTCATCGGCTGAGATCGCTCTTTGGACTTCGTTTTTAACGATATCTTCGTATTCTTGGCGAACGATCTGCAGTAGATCTATGTACTTTTTCTTTTGGTCATCACTGGTAATCAAAGAGTGTGTTTTGAGACCGTTTTCCAGTTCGTTCAGCACCATGAACGGGTTGATGCTGGTTTCGCTTAGATCGCTTACCAGGGCGTTGGAGATTTTGTCTTGGACGTATCTGGGGGAGATACCTTCCATACCTTCTCGGCCCGATTGTTTGCGGAGTTCTTTGACAGTGTCTTCGGTGAATCCTGCCAGGCTTTTACCATCGTATAACTTGAGTTTTTGCAACAGGCTGAGGCTGTAGCCTTTTGGCGCTTCTAGGCGGGTTAAGATTGCCCACATTGCTGCCATATCTACGGTATGCGGGGCGATGTGTTTGCCTTTGATGCGTTGGTTATTGTAATCGCGCTCGTAGATGCGTTTTTCTTCGGTCAGCTTGGTGATGTAGGGGATATCGATTTTGACCGTTCGATCCCGGAGGGCTTCCATAAATTCGTTGGCAACCAGCTTTTTGTATTCGGCTTCGTTGGTGTGGCCGATGATGACTTCGTCGATATCGGTCTGGGCGAACTTCTTGGGCTTGATTTTGTGTTCTTGGGTCGCGCCTAAGAGGTCATATAAGAAAGCGACGTCCAATTTTAGAATTTCGATAAACTCGATCACACCGCGGTTAGCAATGCAGAATTCGCCGTCGAAGTTGAACGCTCTTGGGTCTGAATCTGAGCCGAATTCGGCGATTTTGCGGTAGTTGATGTCACCGGTGAGTTCGGTCGAATCTTGGTTTTTTTCGTCCTTCGGTTGGAAAGTACCAATGCCAACGCGGTCTTTTTCGCTGAGCAACAAGCGTTTGACCCGCACATGGGCCATGACTTTCATCATGTCCCCTTTGTAATGCTCCATGAGCAGTTTAAAGATATGACGACTGGCGGGGTTTAAATCACCTTTGATGCGGGCAAGCCCGAGTTCTTGACAGAGGCGGTCTCTGATGTCGCTGGAAAGTAGTTTGAGTGGCTCTTCATGCATCGGATCGGGGATAACCGCTTGTCCGCCCGAAACTTCGGTAAGCTCTTTGGGGATATGCCATTCGAATGAATAAAGGCGCCCTTCGTCTGTTTTGGAGTAGCGTTCCAGCCCTTTTTTAATGAGACGAGCGATGGTTGACTTAGCCGAACCGACCGGTCCGTGCAGTAAAATAACTCGCTTTTCTGTGCCGTAGCCTAAAGAAGCTGATTTGACCACGTTCACTAGGCGCATGAGGGGGACGTCTAGTCCGAACACGGCATCTTTGCCATTTTCGATGGGGTCCTCGAAAAAGCTATAGTGAACTAGCTTCTTTTTGGAATCGATGTATTCGGTTTTGCCGAAGGACATCATCATGTCATAAAGGCGCTGAAAGGAAGTGCGGGTAATTTTTGGATCGTCTTTGACCAGCTGAAGATATTCGTCGAAAGATCCTTCCCAGTGGAGATTTTCATATTCTTTCCGCTCGCCGGTAGAAATGAAAGACCTCAGGATTGAATCGGTATCGCCTATCGCTTTATTCCTCATGGTCAGACTGTAAGCTAGGCGTTTAGGGCGGGTCAAGTTCACTTGCCAAGTTTTATCTCCTATGCCAAACGGTGCATTCATGCAGCCTAACGATTGGATTTCATCTCGAGATGGGACGAAGCTTTATACCAGAAGTGCTTTCGTTGATAATTCTAAAAAGGTTGTGGTGCTGGTGCACGGCTTCGCGGAGCATCTTGGTCGTTATGCCGATTTGATCGCGCAACTCAATCGGGCTGGTATCAGCGTGTTTGCGGTCGATTTAAGAGGCCACGGCCGATCGCATGGGGCGCGCGGTTATATTGATGACCTGTCGCAATACGAAGACGATTTAGATGCAGCCATGGAAGCCGCGCGAACTCGGACCGGCGTTCACATGATCACCATTGTGGCTCATAGCATGGGTGGGTTAGTGGCTAGCTGTTATGCGGCAAAAAAGCCCCAAATGTTGTCAGGTTTAGTGCTTTCATCCCCGTTGTTCGCAATTGCGGTTAAAGTTCCGTACTGGAAAGCTAAGCTTGGCCAAATCATGTCTTCTTTGCTGCCGGCCTTTGCCCTACCAAACACCTTGGACGCGGCGCATCTGACGCATGACTTGCTCAAGGTAAGGGCATATCAGGATGACCCGCTGGTATTTAAATATGTAAGGGCCCGCTGGTTTGAGCGTGTGTCTGCGATTACACCCGAAGCGCTCAGCCTGGCGGGACAAATTCAGATCCCTCTGCTATTGCAACTTTCGGCAGAAGATTATGTGGTAGATTTTGAAACGAGCAAACGCTGGTTTGAATGTTTGACTGGAATTGATTGTACTTTAAAAATTTATGAAGGATTTTATCATGAGATCTACAATGAAGTGCGAAGAGAAGAGCCCATCCGAGACATGCTCGAGTGGCTTGCCCGTCACTGAAGTGAAGTTCTCCAAGAAAATCGTCGATCTCATTCCGGTGATGCGTTTTCGCATTTTGAAAAAGAGCGAGCTACTATTTAGGCTCCGCGGGAATGGTCTCTCCAAGTCGATCTTTTAATCGATAGGAGGATTTCATCATGCCAATTTCAAATGTTTTCAACGCAGTGGTTGAGCAAAAAGGCGAACGTAAACTCAATGAGCTAGATGCCCAAACCCTGATCGAAGCGGCCAAAAACGAAAATCATCAATCTGAAACCGACAAAACCATCGGTACCCAAGCGCTCAACGCCCTTTTAGATCAACACAAAGATCGTTTCGAAATCGGCGCAAAAGCTAGAGTTGCGGGCTGGGTGGAAATGAATGGGAAGCCAAAAGCGCCTGTAATTGATGTTGGCTAATTGATTCAAAAGATATCGGCCAAAATTCGCCGATTGATAATAAGAATCCTGGCATCCGCCGGATAACGGATGACCAGGAGATTTTCATGCCAGTACAGTCAGTTTATAATGAATCAGTCAGGGCACACAACGGTCATGTGACCGATGATGATGCTAAACGTTTAATCGATGCCGCTAAGAAAGATAACAAAGCCGGCTCAAGCGGCTGGCTCTGCTGCTCAGTCGAAGGCAGTGATGGCACCGAGGGGTTGATCGATGTTTATCGATCCCACGAAGATCAGTTTGAGCCAGAGGCTAAGAGACGAATTTCTGACTGGCTTGGCAAGCATCGGGTCGAAATTGCCGGCGGTAAAGTCTTGTGCGATGAAATCGCGCGACATCGTACTTGGCAATGCAATTGGTTTCCAATGGGAATCAGGTGGAACAACCCAGGGGCCAATTTGTATCTTCCAGGTGGCCCTTGCGACAAGTATGATCAAGCTACCGGTAGCAAATGCCGTGCTTATGAAAACGAACACCATAACACCTCGAATGGCGGTGTGACTTGGGCTGGTCATTGCGATATGGCTGCTCGAATTTGCTCATTATTAAAACAGCCGATTCGTGATGTTACCTATAATGGCGTTGTCTTTACACAAAACGACATTCAAGGCCTTTTGGTGATGGTGAGTAACGATCTGGCTGATCCGGAAGAAAAATTCATCGGCTTTAGAAATAACGGCAACGCTGGAGACGACCCATCAGAACCGTATCCGCATGTGTTGATGCCTGAATTGATTAAGTTGGCAGAATCAAGAGAGCCTTATGTCGCTGACGTTGATCCAGGCGAGGCTGTTTGGAATTACGCTTACGATAAGACCAAGATCACTGAGTTTGACCGGCCTCAAAACGGATTGGCTCGCATGCATCCATCTCATGGCGGCAAGATCCGGTATCAGACTTTCGATTTAAGTGGCACCGGCTATGATGCTGAAATCAGACACTTTAACTCTTGGATTGAATACGGAAGCGATGGCAAGAAATTGGCCAGTGGTTGGTACAAAACATCTGCAGACGGCAAGAACAACTTCGATTTCGTCTGGCAGCCAAAAGCCAAAGGCAATCTAAGCCGTAAATCAACCTGGCCGACCACCTGTACCTATAACCCACAGGTCAATCCCCAGGAAGTTTACGAAATTTACATGCGCTCTATCTAAAAACAACTACATGAAATCTTCGGCAGCTCTCGATGGGAGCTGTCGAAGAAATAAATGCTGCTTGGGATAGTTATACTTCAATGAATTCGGAGTTACAATGAACGGAACGTCGTTGTTAAGATGTATTGTGATTTGTTTGTCGTTAAGCGGTTTTGCATATTCAGAAGCAAAACAAGGGTTGCCACTTTGGTATTGGAGGCAACCAGCATTTACAAATTTTGGCGATTATCTTTCGTTGAAAATCGTTGAACGCATGGTTAATAGACCTGTTCGGGTTTACAACCGGCGGCCGGCTAATAATGATAAAAAGTTGCTAGCCGTTGGCTCTATCCTGTCTTTCGCCGATACGGGCGATGTGGTTTGGGGCTCAGGCATTAACGGCAAACTGCTGGCTAAAAAGGCATATGGCTTTCGATCATTGGAGGTCCGCTCAGTGCGTGGTCCTTTGACCCGAAAGTTTTTGAAAGATGAATTTGGCATTGATGCTCCAGCGATCTATGGCGATCCGGCTCTGTTGGTGCCTAGATTGTTTCCTGAGTTTAGACGCAAAGAAAAGCCTGCGAATCGCTATTTGTTTATCCCGCATTACTCCGAGATGCATCGATATCCCAAAGATAAGTATCCAAACGTTATCTATCCGACAGATCCTTGGAACGAAGTTATTGAGGCCATTACTGATAGCGAGCTGGTTGTTTCGAGTTCGTTGCATGGTGTGATTATTGCTGAGGCATTTGGCATACCGGCTAGGATGATCATTGCGGATAAAGAACCCCTGTTTAAGTACCAGGATTACTACTTGGGCACCGGACGGGCTGATTTTAATGCTGCGTTAAGTGTGGAAGAGGCTGTCCGCCTTGGCGGTGAGCCGCCCATTAAAATTGACCTGCAAGCGCTATACGATGCTTTCCCATTCGAGTATTGGCAGTTGAATGAGAACGGCTAAAATTTTTCTTTCTATTTACGTCGCTGTATTTGGTTTAACCTCTTCGGCATTTGTTAATTTTGAACACGAAATGCTCTCTGATTTTGTGAAGGAAACAAAACAAATCGAAGTGCCAGGATTCCCTGATGCTTTTAATCCCTCCATTGTACGATGGCATGGCGCGCTGCTCATGAGTTTTCGCACGGGACACTATGAGCTTGCATCTGATTGCGAAGAAGATTCTTTTCTCATGAGTTTTCGATTCCGCAGTGGGGCCGACCTTTCTACCAATAACATTGGGTTGGTATTTTTGAACCCTCAGTTTAAGCCGGTTGGACCAGTCCAGGTCTTAAATATTTCATACAAAGACTCAAGTATCGAGGCCCGGCAGCAAGATCCAAGGCTAATTTCCATCGATGGCAAAATTTACATGGCTTACAGCAACATCATTGCTGGCAAAGAGCAACCAGAAATTCGACGCATGTTTGTGGCGGAGTTGATCCATAACGGCAGAGAGTTTGAAGTATCGCCACCAGTATGTTTAGCGAGCTTTGAGGGCCAGAATGAACAACGTTGGCAGAAGAACTGGGTGCCGTTTGAACATCTTAAAACTCTCAAGATGGCCTACAGTATTGAGCCGCATCTAATTTTAGAACCGAACATCACCACGGGTGATTGTCAAACCGTTGCCAAAACAAAGATAGAGAAACTTGAGTGGGATTGGGGTGTGCTCAGAGGCGGAACACCTGCGATGCGAATTGGAAGCGAATACCTAGCATTTTTTCACTCATCGAAAGAAATGAAGACCGCACATTCCGATGGCAAAAAAATTCAGCACTATTTTGCAGGCGCTTATACTTTTGACAAGGATCCGCCATTTCGCGTGATCCGCGTGAGCAAACAGCCAATCGTAGGCAGGAATTTTTACGAAGGATTGGAGCATAAAACTTGGAAACCCGTACGGGTGGTTTTCCCGGGAGGCTTTGTAGCAGATGAAAAGCATATTTGGATGTTTTATGGGCGGCAAGATCACGAAATTTGGGTCGCAAAATTGGATAAGCATGAGCTTTATCAGAGCATGCAGTCTGTTTCTAAGCCTTTGGACGATTTCTAGTCCTGGGGCAGCGTACGTTGTGGATGTTGAACGCGAATATGCCGATGGCGTTGTGATTGCGTCGCATCAAATCCACATTCCTGGATATCCAGAAGCCTATAACGGCTCGATTGTTCGATGGAACAACGAGCTGCTGATGACTTTTCGCATAACGCCAGATCGCAAAGATAAGTTTAAGTCATTTATCGGCATCATTAAGTTGAACAATCAGCTGGTTCCGGTGGGCCACCCACAGATGTTGCATATTCGGCAATATGTGGCGCCGGGGCCATGTCGGGCCGAGGATGGACGTTTGATTGTGGTGGGGACGCGTCTTTACCTGGTTTATAGCGATAATCCGTATGAAAAAGTGAATCGCGGCGGATTTAGATTATATGTATCTGAGCTGCGCAACATTCATGGCAAATTTGAGGCAGCGTATTCAGAGCGAATCAGCTTTTTTGAGGGGGAAGATTATAATATTCGAGAGAAAAATTGGACTCCGTTTGAGTACCATGGCCAATTGCTTTTGGCCTATAGCATCGAGCCTCACCGTGTTTGTCGCCCGCGCTTAGATGGCTCTGGGTTATGTGATAATTACACACTGAGTGCCCACAAATCAGGTTGGAGTTGGGGGAGCGTTCGGGGGGGTAGCAGCGCACAGAAAGTAGAAAATCAGTTCTTAGGATTCTTCCATTCCTCGAAGCAGTTGGCCAGTACGCAGTCGGCAGCCAAACCGATGCTGCACTATTTTATGGGGGCTTATACCTATGATGCCGAGCCTCCGTTTGAACTTAGAGAGATTAGCCAGCGTCCGATTGTTTCGGATGGGTTTTATCAAGGGCCCGATTTTGTGCCGTATTGGAAGCCGATTAAGGCGGTGTTTCCGTGTGGGTATATTTTCGATGAACGGTTTATTTGGGTTTCGTTTGGCAAGGATGACCATGAGATTTGGATTGCCAAATTGGATAAGGCTAAGCTTTTTCAGAGTTTGGTTGTCGTGAAGTAGGAGAACTGGGTCCCGGCTCGGTGGCCGGGACGACAGTGGAGGCTTAACTTAGCGTGTTACGGCAACGGTTACGTAGTCTTCGTTTGGGAATGCTAGACGGTATGTTCCAGCTGCAGTTGGGGTGAAGTAGCCGTTGAATACCCCGTCATAGGCAATATCGTCGGGTGCTTGACCAATGTCGTTGGTGAGGCCGGTACTTGGAACACCAGCGACTTGTACCGATTTGGCGCAGTTAATTTTCATTAGCGATATTGGTAGCGATTGACCTACGCGCATGCTGATTGAGCTGCTCAAGGGCAATAAGCGTCCTGAGACCAGCTGATTGTTGCAGGTAAATGAACCTTGGCCATCGGTATCGGTGATTCGGATGCGGCGTCCTGACATGGTGGTATTTTTGGCGGCTGCGATCGGCTCTCCGCCGGCGATTACTAAGTTTTTAATGCTAATCCAATCTAAAGAAGAGTCGTTGGATTTGAGGAGCGCGGCAAGCCCTGTGACATAAGGTGTGGCCATGGATGTGCCGCTGAGGTAGTTATATTTGCCGCCTGGAACGGTGCTGAGAATGTTAACACCAGGTGCGGCAACTAAAACAGAGCGCTTGCCATAGTTCGAGAAAGAAGCGAGCCCGTCTTTGTTATCTGTGGCTGCCACGGTCACCACGTTGCTTGAGATAACGCTGGCGGGGAAGGTTGGATTCACATCATTGTTATTGGAGGCATTTGCTGCGGCAGCGAAGAAGAGAATGCCCAGATTCCTATGAACTTTCACGGCATCGGTAAATGCTTTCGAACTTAAGCCACCACCCCATGAGTTGTTGGTCACTACGACTTTGACCGGGTTGTTGACGCGGTTAGCAAGCGCTGCGAAATAGTTCATGCAGGTGAGCGCTGCTGCTGTGTCACCACTGCCGTTTGCATCAAGGAACTTGCAACCGATCATTTTTACCTTTTGGTTGATTCCTGTGATGCCAACGCCATTGTTGCCAACTGCGCCGATGATGCCTGCCACATGGCTTCCGTGCACGTTGTCATCCATCGGATCGCCGTTGTTTTTTACTGCGTTGTAACCATGGACGTCATCGATGTAACCGTTATGATCGTCATCGATGCGATTGCCCGGTATTTCAAGACTGTTAGTCCAGACATTTTCTCTTAAATCGGGATGGGTATAATCGATACCGGTATCAATGATGCCGACCACAACTTCGCTGTTGCCCGAGTTTCGGTCCCAGCCTTCTGGACCGTTCATGTCTGCGTCAGTATAGCCGCCGGATTGACCCAGGTTGTTCAAAGCGAACTGGTATTTGTAATATGGGTCGTTTGGTGTGGATAGCGCATGCAAAACATAGTTGGGTTCGATATAGTCGATGGTTGGATGGTTTTCGTAGACAGCAACCGCTTGAGCGCTTGAAGCGCCTGCGGCAACTTGGATCAATTCTAGGCCAGTCGGATAATCATAGCGTTTGACCGTGCTGGTTTTGGCTTGTGTATGGATGGCTGCTGCGACTGCTGCGCCGGAAGCGCCTGCTTGGCCGAGCTTTCTTTTAATCAAGAAACTGCCAGGTACAACTTGCACTGGTTTCGCAATCAATGGCGGCACTGGATCGGCAGGTGGCGGCCCGACCTGGGCTTTAGCAGCCAGTGAAATTAATAGCAATGGAACAATATAACTTAGTTTAAGCATATCCCCCCCTCAAGGAATAAAAAAGTTAAGAATCGCAGTTCTCTTAACTGCTGTTAATAGGATACAATGAACTTAAGTTTGAAGTCCATCATGCAGCGTATAATTTTTGAGGGGAAATTTGGCGGGGTGAACGGGACTTGAACCCGCGGCCTCCGGCGTGACAGGCCGGCGCTATAACCAACTTAGCTACCACCCCTACCTTTAAGAAAAAGCAGGAGTTGCTCTTGTAGGCGAGCTGGGATAAATCTGTCAATAGAGGAGTATGAAATATGCAGGTATCAGTAACGTTTCGTCATTTGGATCCCAGCGAGCCTCTCAAACAACACGCTCTAGATAAAGCAGCTCATATCAAGAAATATTTGGATGATGCGGCCCATGTTCATGTGGTTTTAAGCGCGGAGAAGTTGGTAGAAAGGGCAGATGTTCAGATTGCCTCACACGGTATGATGATGCGCGGGAAAGAAGAATCCAGCGATCTCTATAATTCAATCGACCGTGCGTTTGAAAAAATTGAAACTCAAGTTAAGCGCTACCGCGACAAATTAGCAGGACATAAGCCTCGCGAGGGTGCACGTCTGAAGGTCAAGTTCAATACCTTCGGTACCAGCACGCCCGAGGAGCAGACCAGTCATTTGCCTAAAAGTATTATTGAATCCAAGGAAGTTGAAGCGAGACCGATGAGCATCGAAGAAGCCAGCATGCAGATGGACTTGTTAGACAGCGAATTGCTCGTCTTTTTGAATGTCAAAACAGAACATTTAAATATTCTCTATCGGAAAAAAGGCCGGCACCAGTACGGCTTGATCGAGGCACTTTGATCGCGTTATCTGGATTATCGGGCGCGGGAAAATCAACCGCTGCCAAGGCTTTGGAAGATTTAGGCTATTTCGTCGTTGATAATCTTCCAGCCGAACTTTTGCTTAAATTTGCTGAGCTTGGTCAAAGAGGGCATGAAACCAAGCCTTTGGCTTTTGTTATTGACGCCCGTGAAGCGGAGCATCTTACCCAGTTCACGGCTCATTGGAGCACTTTAAAAGATGGCGCCCTGTGGTTTTTGGAAGCCAGCGAGCAAACATTGGTTCGCCGTTTTCAAGAAACCAGGCGTCCTCACCCGATTGATAAGTCTGGACAAGGAATATTGGCCAGCATCCAGACCGAACGTGCGCTATTGGCGCCGCTTCGGAGCGTGGCGGATCGGGTGATCGAAACGGATTCGTTAACGCCCCATCAGCTGCGTGCAGAAATAGGCCGTTTGATAGGCGCGCCTACGAAATTGCTCACGGCTGTGCGTCTGATTAGCTTTGGTTTTAAACACGGCTTGCCGCAAGAGTTGGATTTGTGCTTGGACGTGAGATTTTTAGAAAACCCCTATTTTATAGAAGGACTCAAAGAGCAGACTGGCCTAGATCAAGCCGTGAAAGAGTTTGTGCTCTATGCGCCAAAGACCAAACCGTTTTTGGAGAAAACCCTCGAATTGCTGCGGTTTTTGATTCCCTGTTATCAATCTGAAAATAAAACTTACCTCACCATTGCCATTGGATGCACGGGTGGTAAACATCGCTCGGTCGTATTGGTTGGTGAAATGGCCCGGCAGCTTGAGCGCTATGGCTACCCAGTCCAGATCACGCACCGAGACTGTCAAAAATGAAATCGCTTCTTTTAATACTGATTCTCGGCCTCGGTTGCAACTCGAAGCCAGAGATAAAGCCAACCTACCGCCAGGCTGAGAAGTTATTTGAGCAGCAAAAATTTATTGAGAGCGCTGGCTTGTTGTCTAAACTCTTAGACGCAGATCCGAGAATGCCCGGCGCGCGAAATTTGCTTGCCCGCTGTTTCTTTTTTCTGGGAAACCCAGACAGAAGCGTGGAAGAGCTGCAATTCGTTCTCGCCAATTCCGCCCCGGCCAGCGAAGAGAATCTGGATGCGCTTTTTCTGCTAGGCGCGGTAGCGCTTGAAGCGCCGAATGTTTCCGAGAAAAGCCAAAAAATTGGCCTGCATGCCTGGGAGCTTTACTTAAAGGTCGCGCCCAAAAGCCCTCTGCATGAAAAAGTTGTGACTGGCCTTTCTGAGCTCAAAGCTTTTGAAAATCCGCAAAAGGCAACAGATTTAGCAAGGGCTTATGTCAAAAACAGCCAGGCCTCCAAAGCCCTCACGATTTTTGCTCGCGTTTTAAAGAAGCATCCGTCCTACGTGCCTGCCTTGCACTATCAAGGCATGGCTTTTATCATGTCAGGCCAGCCCGCCTTGGCTGTTCGAAGTTGGCGCCTGGTGATGGAAAAAGACCCGGCGTATGCCAAGAAATTTAATTTAGATAAACGCATTCAGGTAGCACAGCAATTATGACCGAACACTTAGAGACGCTGGAAGGTTGGTACAGCCTTCATGATTTTAGAACCTTTGACTGGGCAAGTTGGGGCCGACTAAGCAGGCCTGAACAACAAAGTATCCATGAAGATTTTATGATGGTTTGGAAGCGCTATGACGCTTTTAATCAAGACAAAACCGGCGCCTTTGGATTTTACGAAATCTTAGGACACAAGGCCGATTTTTTAATCTTAAACCTACGCAGTGACACTCACGTTTTGTCTGAAGCAGAGCATTTGTTTCAGCAAACCAAGTTGGCTGGTTTCATGAAACCAGCTTACTCATATGTTTCTGTGGTCGAGCTCAGTAATTACGTCCATTCAACGGGCAATAAAAGCCCTGAAGCCGAAGCCATGATTGCGGCGCGCCTAAAGCCTGTTTTGCCAAAGTCTGCGCATGTTTGTTTTTACCCTATGAGCAAGCGCCGTGGGGAAAAAGAGAACTGGTACAGCGAAAGCCTAGAGGAGCGCCGCCGCATGATGCGCGATCACGGCATGACCGGGCGTGGCTACGCCGGCAAAGTGGTGCAGATGATCGGCGGCTCGATTGGCCTAGATGACTGGGAGTGGGGCGTTACGTTGTTTGCTGAGGATCCGCTCGTTTTCAAGCACATTGTGACAGATATGCGCTTTGATGAAGTGAGCGCGCGCTTTGGTGAATTCGGCGCATTTTATGTGGGCAATCGACTGGGTCCAGATAGGTTCCATTGTCTAATGCTCGGATGAGATTTTTCATGATCTAAAATGCAAACTGCTGCCGTATCTAGGTTGAAGTGTTTGCCTAAACTTGCGGGCTGCTTGATCCAGGCAAGCATGATCATTCGAATCATGTGGCCGCTTGAAAAAATTAAGATGTTAGCGGTCGAATCGCTTGCCTTGGAAATAACGCCATGTGCTCTGGCTTCGACTTGCGCGATGCTTTCGCCGCCTTGGGCGCCGTGGTCGAAAATGTTCCAGCCTGGGCGGGTCTGATGGATTTGGGCGCTGGTGAGGCCTTCATAATCGCCATAGTCCCACTCGACCAGCTCTGGCATGATCTCAGCGCGACTACTAAAACCTGCCAGTTCGCAGGTTTCTCTTGCACGCTTTAGCGGGCTACACCAAACAGCTGCAAAATCGATGCCCGAAAGTAAATCCTGGGCGTTCACTGCTTGGCTACGCCCATTTTCGGTGAGAGGCAGATCGGTCAGACCTGTGTGTTTGCTGGCTAAGCTCCACTCGGTTTCGCCATGTCGAACTAAATAGATCATCACATTGTTTAACATACCAAAAATTTGCTAGTCTTTTGGTCATGAAGCAAACCAAATTGTTAACGCTGTTGATGCTGCTGCTGATTTCCGCTTGCCCAAAGACAACAAGATCGGAGGTTGAGAACCTCCCAGCGCCTCTGAGCGCCGATCCTCAAGACTCGGATGATGCAGGCGACCCAGGCGTTCCCGCTAACGCACCTTAAAAGCCGACATGACCTGACGGCCACGCTTGGTGTTCAGTTTCATGTCGAAGTATTCAGGGTATTTTTCCAGTTCTTTCAGCGTTGTTCGCATGCCGAGTTTGGTGCCAGGGTAATCGAGTTCAAGAGGCAACTCAACATCTTCGCAATGATTGCGCGGGTTGATCGCATTGCAATATCTTTTGGTGGGTTCTTCGCAGCTTCCGGCATAAGGATTCATAACGGAAGACACCCAGTTTCTTTTAATAATATGCGTCATGACGGAGCCCGAATGCTTCATTTTAGGCCAAACAGCGTCTCTTAAGAAAAGCTCGTCATCGCCGTAGTTTAGTCGGTAAGGAAAGAACGAGATAAAATCTTTCAGGTTGGTAAAATCGCCATGACCCGTATGCGAGCCTCCCCACCAACTGGCAGTGAGGGGCCCCAGGCAAATTGGGATCAGATGCGCTCGATGATATTGATGTTTGCTCGCCATCCATTCACCAATGGCAAATGCTTCCGCCCCGGTCATAATCCAGTCCGCGTCTCTGAGCAGGTATCGTATCTTTTGGCCTTCCGGCATAGGTTCTGCGGCAATCATAAAGCGCCAGAAGGTGGCGTCTTTGGTGGCTTTTTTAAGGCCGTTGTCTACGAATACAATTTCGCAGCCCGCATCAGCTAAAGCTTTGATTTGATAATCCAAGAGTTCGCCTTCTAAAGGCATGTCTTTGAAAACACCGAATGGATTACGCTTGGGCACATAAACCCTCGGTGTAAATGTTTCGAGTCCCCAAATCTCATCTTGGATATGATTGACTCGCTTCAAAGTTTTGAAACTTTTCAAAAAATCTAAGAGGCCTTGATAATAAATCGGGTTTTGTCCAAAAAGGGAAAAAGCAATTACCCGTGCTTCTTGAGGGCTTTTCCAAAAAGCCTGTTGTGTAGAGATGGGCAAAGGCGAAGTATGTTCTAAATATTGGTACTGCCAAATGTCCACTTGAGGGCAGTACGGTTGGCAGTCTCCGCCAGATCTATCGTCGTAATAAAGGGTGTGATCGTATGCACCATGTACCCGCGCCGGCAGGATAGGCTTCACAATGCTAAGAAAAGGATTATGCCTTCCTCTGCGCCCAATATCGGCATCATTAGAAACAGTAAAACAACCCACGATGCTAATTAAAAGCAATGAAAAGATAAAAAATTTCATTAAATTTACTGTATGGTTGAGCATTAAAAGGGTCAATGGGGATTGTTTTTTCGTGTGGTATCGGCAACTGTGAGGGCCGGTAAGGAGCTTTAGTATGTCTCGCGAAGACCAGATAGAAGTTGATGGAACGATTAGGGAAGTGCTGCAAGGCGGTATGTTTAGAGTCATGCTCGAGAATGGCCACGAGGTGTTGGCCTATACCTCCGGAAAGATGCGTAAACATTTTATCAGGATTGTGTTAGGAGATAAAGTACGTGTGGCGTTGTCGCCGTACGATCTCACGAAGGGAAGGGTGATCTTCCGTTCGAAATAGGTTTTTCAAAGGAGGAATTTTTACCATGACTCAGAAACGCCAAATCTTGTTGCAAAACGCCTTGGCCCTGCTTTGCGAAGCACAACGGCGGGCAGCTACCTTGAAAGATGAAACCAGCGAAGAAATCAAAGACTTGATGCACAAAGTCAGCCATCAAGCCAAAGAAGGCGCTGTCACACTCGTTCACTATTGGCATGACAACAAAGAACACCTGCCCTCGAAAATGACTTCGGAAGTCGACCGCTTGCTCCACAAAATGGGCCTCGTGAAAGCGACTAAAGCGCCAGCAAAAAAAGCAGCCCCTAAAAAAGCCGCTGCGCCAAAGAAAAAAGCACCGGCTGCCGCCAAAGCGCCAGTAAAAAAGGCTGCCCCGGCTGCTAAAAAGGCTCCTGCTAAAAAAGCACCAGCCAGAAAAGCATCCCCCTCCAAAACAACACCTCCCGCTGAAATCTCAGCGTAACCTCACCCCGGGCCCCTCTCCAGTAACTGGAGAGGGGAGAAATAGGCTATAGGTTTCTCATGAGAGCTTTTGAGATTCAAACATTTGGGCTTGATGGGCTTAAATTAGTCGATTTGCCTGCGCCGCCGCCCGTAAAACCCACCGAAGTGCTGGTCCAAATTAAAGCCGCATCGCTCAATTTTCGAGACCTGATGATGGCTAAGGGGGAGTACAACCCTAAGCAGCCGCTGCCGCTGATACCACTCTCAGACGGCGCAGGTGAAGTGATTGCCATCGGTAGCGAAGTTACCGAATTCCAAGTTGGCGATAGAGTGGCCGGTATTGTAGTCCAAGAATGGCTATCTGGTCATCCATTAAAAGCCTTCACCAAAACCACTTTAGGTGGCCCCTTAAACGGCATGCTGTGTGAGAAACGCCTATTTCCCGAAAGCGGTTTGGTTAAAATCCCTGAACATCTCAGTTTTGAGGAAGCGGCTGCACTGCCTTGCGCGGCATTAACCGCTTGGCGCTCTCTTTTTGTCGACTACACCATGAAGCCTGGCGAGCGTGTTCTGCTTCAAGGTACCGGCGGCGTTTCTCTCTTCGCCCTTCAGCTCGCCAAGCTGGAAGGCGCCCATGTCACTATTATCTCAAGTTCAGACGACAAGCTCGCCAAGGCCAAAGAGCTAGGTGCAGATGCGTGCATTAACTATAAAACAACGCCCGAATGGTCGAGGGGCGTGCAGGTCGATTTGATATTGGAACTCGGTGGCGCTGCCACGCTGGCGCAATCTATCAAGGCAATCCGTCCAGGCGGACAAATTAACCTCATCGGCCGCTTAGGCGGTGGCAAAACGGAAATCGACCTCGTCCCCATTTTTATGCGCAACGTGCGCCTTCAGGGCATTTTCGTCGGCAGTCGGGAGGATTTCCGCGCGATGAACAATGCGTTTAATCTGCATAAAATTCACCCGGTGATTGATCGTGTTTTCCCCTTTGAACAGTCTGTAGAAGCATTCAAATACTTAGAGTCCGCTCAGCATATGGGCAAAGTGGTGATTAAATTATGAAGAAAGTAATAAAGACCCAAAGTGCCCCAGCTGCCTTGGGCCCGTACTCTCAAGCAATTAAAGCCGGCGATTTGTTATTCGTATCCGGCCAAATCGACTTGACCCATGAGACGGTGGCTGAGCAAACCCAGCAGTTGTTGAAAAACTTAGGCGCCATTTTAGATGCCGCGGGCATGGGTTATCATCACGTGGTCAAAACCACCGTTTTTTTAAAAGACATGAATGATTTCCAAACCATGAACGAAGTCTACGCGACTTTCTTCAAAGAAGATCCGCCAGCCAGATCGACGATCCAGGTCGCGAGACTACCCAAAGATGTGCTGGTAGAAATCGAGGCGATCGCCTCTCAAGGCGCTTAGCTGTAGCCAAAACGCGCAGACGCAAAGCAAAACCAAACTCTTTTTTAACATCTGACCCGGTTTTTGCCTCGGCAAAGCCCTCACGCCAATAGCGAGCAGCGCTATCAGCGCAGTTGGCCAGCTCGGCCTCATCGAGAAAATAAACAGACTTAAAATAATCCCCAGATGCGCTTCACAAAACTCCAGCGCATCCAAAGTTTCAAACCCCGTTTTCTGGGTAATAAACGGAATCAGCATCAAGGCAAAAGCCGAAACATACAAAGCCGCCACAAAATGAATCAAGGCATTCTCCCGAAAGCAACAAACAGTTGTCCCGCAGTGTAACCCTTCCGCTTACCGCGGCGCAAAATATGATTAAGCCGCGCCCCGCTTTGGGGGTCGGTTTGCAGATTAGGACTTTTGAGATTCATGCGCGAGCGCACGATCATGCCGCTGATATGATGTATAAACAGGACGGTGCCATCAGGCAGCACTTCTTCCACAAACCCGATATGCGCGAGCTCTTTGCTATCGCCTGCATTGAAGAAAATCAGATCCTTGGGCTTTGGCGCTCTAGTGTCTAATTGCCCGTTTTTTTGCACATAGCGGTACATATCGTCCGTGCTGGAGGCGTTCCCAAGCCAAATACCACCTGCATCGTAGATCGCTCGAACGGTACCGGAGCAGTCGGCGCGGTAATCTTTGCCACCGAGTTTGGCGTGGGATTTGCCAACGAGTTGCTTGGCATACACAACCGGATCCTGCCTGCCTGGCAATGTTTGCTCAATGCGCGTGAGGTATCTAATGGACGGGCCTTTCACTGAACAAGCGCTGGTCAGCAAAATACTGAGCAGGGCCGCCTTTTGCAGCAAGGTTTTCACCGCGGTTGATAAGCCGATTTGATTCAAAGCACTGCGCTTAATCCAATGGGCTGAAGGTCGTTCAGCAATGTCCATTGGAATCAGTTTAGCATGGAGGTGAAGATTTCTGTGAGTGAGGGTGCGCTTCACGGTTAACGTGCTCTCAAATGGCTCGCACAGCGGTGGAGCATAAAGACCTTTAAATAGGCCGGTGCTTTGATTTTTTTCCAGCCAAATATGATCGTTGTTATAAATGAGCTCGCAATAAACATCGAGTCTGGTTTTCTCAGGCTTTTTCATCAAAACTGGCAGCTGTTCAATGGTATTGTGTTGACGTGCCAAACAGCTGCTTTGAAATGGACATGACGCGCAGTCAGGTCTTGAAGGCTTGCAAACCGTTGCGCCAAGCTCCATCAACCCTTCTTGCCAAAGCAAAGGGCTTCTCGCTTTCTCGGCAAAGCTCAAACTTAAGCTTTCAAAATGCTTTTTGCCTGGACCATCGCCCCAGCGGGTGCGGTCGTTTAATAGGCGAGATAATACCCTGGCAATATTGCCATCAACCACCGGCGCTGGCTTATCGAGTGCAAACGCCATGATGGCGCCGGCGGTGTATGAGCCCACGCCTGGCAGGGTCTGTAAAGTTTTATAATCCGAAGGAAATACGCCTGAATACTCGCTGTAGACCAGCTTGGCCGCGCGATGCAGGTTGCGTGCTCTTGAATAATAGCCAAGTCCAGACCATAGAGATAAGACTTCATCTTCTGAAGCGGTCGCTAGATCTTGAACGGTAGGAAATCGGTGGGTAAATCGAAGATAATAGTCGATCACCGTCGCCACCTGGGTCTGCTGCAGCATGATCTCTGACAGCCAGACGCGATAGGGCGTTCGGTTTACGCGCCATGGCAAATCACGCTGATGCGCCTTGAACCATCTTTTTAATAAGATGTCTTGTTCGTGGAAGTTGTCAAAAAAAGTCATATGAGATAATCAAAGCCGCATGGAATCACAAAAAACGTCTGTTTGGAATGCAGTTCACCAAGCGACCATCCTCAGCTCAGAAGAAAACGGCTTGCATTTGCAGCTGGGCGATATCAAGGCCGTGCTACCAAAAGAAGAACTTATCTTCGTCAATGAACCATTGGGCGAGACCATTGAAGTCTATTTGGAAAACCCCAGACACCCAACGGCATCTGTTTTTAAAGCACTTGAATTAAACGAAATTACGAAGGCCGCAGAAGCTTTTGACAAAAAAGAGCAAGTCCCAGGCTTTGTTATCGGCGCGATCAAAGGCGGCTTTGCGGTCACTTTGCTGGTCAATAGCCGAGAAGAAGCTGAACGCGGTTTAGGGCTTCGAGGCTTTTTGCCGTTTTCTCATGCAGGTCTTGACCCTAAAATGTCACCTGAGTTTAGCGATCGGCAGATTTACTGGTTTAAAATTAAAGATTTTGAGCCTGCGGAAGGCAATATTATTGTCAGCCGGCGCTCCGTTTTGCAAAAAGAGAAACGTGAGCATGAAAAAGGCTTCTGGGAAAATGCCAACGTCGGTGATGTTGTGCCAGGCGTCGTCAAAAACTTGGTCGCCTACGGGGCATTCGTTGATTTAGGCGGCGTCGATGCACTCTTGCACGTGTCCGACATGTCATTCGAGCACCATCCGGTTGAGTCTGAGAAAGTAAAGCTTGGTCAGCAGCTACAAGTTAAGATTTTAGAAATCGACAAGAAAGCCCGAAAAGTCAAAGTTGGCCTAAAACAGCTTAAAAAAGACCCTTGGGGCCAAATTGAAGAAGAATACCAAGTCGGCATGGACGTCACAGGAACAGTGGTCGCATTCTCTGATTTCGGCATCTTCTTGCACCTAGGCACAGGCGTTGAAGGCTTGGTACATAGCAGCGAAATTACCTGGAACAGACCGAAGCACCCATCTTCCTATTATAAGATCGGTGATGAAGTTAAAGCTCGGGTTCTTAGGTTGGACAAGAACGGCCACAGGATCTCTCTTTCAATCAAAGCGGGCGAAGAAAACCCGATGCAAAAACTGGCGGAGAAGTTCCCAGTGGGCACGGTCGTTAAAGCGACCATCGTTGGCGTGAAAGAATATGGCTTGTTTGTGCAGCTGGATGAAAACATCACCGGCTTAGTGCATATCGGCGAGTTGTCATGGACCAAGCACGTTGACCACCCAAGCGAGCTTTTCAAAGAAGGCCAAGAAGTCGATGTTGCCGTTTTGGACATCGACCCCAAACGCCAAAGAATATCCTGCTCCATCAAACGGGTCACCTCAGATCCATGGATGGCCTGGAAAACCCGCTTTGCCCGCGGCACACGCCATGAAGTGATGATTAAGCGTGTGGTGCCAAACGGTTTCGAAGCTGAGCTAGAGCCCGGCCTAACCGCATTCTGCTCCGCCAGAGAATTCGGTGATGCAGTCCCGAAACAAGGCCAAACCATTGGCATTGAAATCACCGTTTGCGATCCAATCCAGCATAAAATTAACATCAGCGTCAAAGCGAGAGCAGACCATGAAGCTCGCGAAGACTATGACAGCTACCTAAAGAAACAATCGTCCTCCAGCGGCCGCGCCACTTTGGGCGATTTGTTAAAGCAGTAAAATTGCTTGTCATCCCGGGCGCAGACCCGGGATCCAGTGTATTTCTATATTTGCCGGCAGATTCTTTGTAGCTGGCCTATTAGGTAAAATGGCAGGCTGATAATATCCTTTTCGAACGCTAATCCATCAGTAGAGATTTTTATGCCGAATGGAGATTTTTTGGCATCCATGAACTGCCTGAGAGATTTAAGCCGACCGGTTTTTCCTGCCTTCACTTCAATCGGTATAACATTTGCATCTAGATTGATTACGTAATCGACTTCGGCTTGGCTGCTTTTCTCTTCGCGTTGCCAGAAGTATAGCTTTGAATCCTGATAGCAATCTGTGTAAGCGAGCAGCTCTTGTCCTACGAATTGTTCGGCTAAAGCGCCTTGATTGATTTGCAGTAGGTCTTGTTCAAAAATGGCTGATGGGTTGATTTGATTAGCATTTTGCAGAAGCCCGATATCTAGAAAAAGTAACTTAAATAGGTTTTCTTTAACTTGGGCTTCCAATGGCATTCCCGAAGCAGCAGTGGCTCTGATTTTAGTCAATAGTCCAGACCATTCCAGTTGTTGGATTGCAGTTTTAATTTCCCGCGAACGCGTATCGGGATCGATGCTTGTATATTTGACCTGCTCTCCCACTGTGCCAGGTGCTTTTTCAAATAGTTTTTCTAAATGAATATGCTGGGCTTTGGTTGAATATTTTCCGAAATCTGAACGGTAGGTTTGAAGTAATCCACTTTGAATACGTGCGCATTCGAGCCAAGAATTTTCTTGCGTATAGGTATTTAAAACCGCCGGCATGCCCCCGAGTAAGAAATAGCGTCGAACCAGTTGTAGTAGGTGCTCGTGAAGAAATTGGTCCGGTGGCTTGTTAAGAGTTGCTTCTTTTATGAATTCCAGGCTCTGACTTTCGCCCGTGTTTAACAGAAATTCCTCGAAAGACATGGGCTTTAAATAAATAGGCTGAATCCGCCCTACCGGGAACGAAAACGATTCTTGATGCAGAACGAATTCGAGCAAAGAGCCGGCACCAATGACATGCAGTTCAGGCATTTTTTCCTTAAAATACCGCAGCGCTACAATTGCCTGGGGACACTGCTGAATTTCATCTAGAAAAAGTAACGTTTTGCCTGGAACAATGCGCGTCCGGTTGATCAGGTCTAACCGAGCAATGATTTCTTCAGGATGCAACGATTCAAAAGCCTTGATATTCTTTGGCTCTAGTTCAAAGTTAATCGTTATTGATGATTCAAAATACTTTCTGCCCAGCTCTTCAACAATAAAAGTTTTCCCGACCTGCCGCGCACCTCTTAAAAGGAGCGGCATCCTGTTGGGTTTTGTTTTCCAGTCTGAGAGTTCGACTTGTATTTTTCGCTGCATCCTTGTATTTTAGCCAATCATTGGCCAAAATACAAGGTTATTTCAACCGTTGATTGGCTGAAATCCATGGTGAACTTGGGTTGCAGACCCAATAGACAGGTAGTTTGCACCCAGTTAAAAAAGTTTTGTGAGTCAATTACATTTTATATCATTGGGTTGTCCCAAGAATCGGGTAGATGCTGAGCATATGTTGGGTCTGGCTTTAAGCGAAGGCCATCAGTTGGTTGATAGCCCTGAGAAATCCGACACCATTATTGTGAATACGTGCTCTTTTATTGGCGAAGCTAAGAAAGAGTCCATCGATGCCATCTTAGAAATGGCTGAGATTAAGAAAAAGTATGGTCAAAAATTGGTCGTTACCGGCTGTTTAGCTCAGCGCTATGCGGGCGAGCTTGAAAAAGAGATGCCTGAAGTGGACCACTTTTTGGGCACGGCTGACTTTACGCAAATTAGCAGCGCACTGCAAAAGCCGGCTGCTGGCAATACTTCTTTGGTGCAAATTAAGCGCAACTTAGTCAGCCATGAGCTTCAATACCTAGCTAATTACGATCTGCCTCGCGTCAATTCGATGCCGAAATATACGGCTTATCTAAAGATTTCTGAAGGTTGCGACAACGCGTGCGCGTTTTGCATTATCCCTAAATTGCGTGGCAAGCAACGTAGCCGGACGGTTGAGGATTTGGTTAAAGAAGCCCACAGGCTGGCTGAACAAGGGGTGGTGGAAATCAGCTTAATCGCTCAGGATCTAACCGCTTACGGTCATGATTTGCCTGGCAGGCCGAAACTTGCAGAGCTGCTCACGGCTTTGCGCGCGGTAGATGGCATCAAGTGGGTGCGTTGCATGTATGCTTACCCGCGCAGCTTGAGCACGGATTTGATGGAAGCTCTCGCGTCCGGTGGCAACATTCTGCCTTATTTGGACATTCCGGTGCAGCACGGCTCGGATAAAATCTTAAGACGCATGCGCCGCGGCAAAGACCAAGGCAAGCTGACGGAACTTTTGCTGAAGCTTCGCGAAGCGGTGCCGAACTTGGTATTACGCTCGACCGTCATGGTCGGCTTTCCTGGCGAAGACGAAGAAGATTTCCAGAAATTGATGGATTTCGCCGAAGCGATCAAGTTCGAGCGCTTGGGTGTGTTTAAATACTCCGATGAAGAAGGCACAGCCGCCTACGATCTGGATAGCCGCGTCCCTGCAAAGATAAAGCAAGCCCGCTATGACAAGTTAATGCGTTTGCAACGCAAGATTCATAAGGCCAAGCTTAAGTCGATGATCGGTCAGGAGTATGAGGCGATTGTTGAAGGTCCCTCTGATGAACACCCGTTGTTGGTCAAAGGCCGGCTTTGGTCGCAAGCGCCGGATATCGATGGTGTGACTTATCTGTCTTCTGAAAGATCATTAACACCCGGCGAAATCGTCCGCGTTCGCATAGAAAGCGCGCACGATTATGACTTGTCAGCAGAAGTTATTTAAAGCGTGAAAACATGAGTAGAGCCATGCTGGCAGTAGCGAGCATCCCCGCGACTGGAATCGAGGCAGCGCCAACAACCATTGCTACCGTTGCGCCTTTGGAGAGACCGGCTAGACTTGCGACTGCATAGCCTACCCCTCCACTGATGGTGAGTAGGGTCGCAACGCTAGCAGCACCGCGAACATCTTCAGTCGTGGTGGTTGCTGGCGAAGGTCCTGCAAAAGTTAAAAAGCATAGAAAGAAAAGAAGGAAACAGTTTCTCATTGCGTGGCTCCTGACGTGCAATATTTCTAGGAGCAGTATTTTGGCGGTTAACACCTGGTGAAACTGTGCGCGTTCGGATAGAGAGCGCACACGATTATGATTTATCTGGGGAAGTACTTTAGTCTCTGCCTGCTTTTTTTGATGAGCTGTTTCCCTTGTTGGGATAAGCGAGATGATGCAGAAGTTTTACAGTGCATGGCAAAGTATCCAGTTGAGGATATTCGCCAAAACCTTCAGGTCAGAACCTATCTCGATAATCATAAAGTTTACCTCTCGTTAACAACATCCCCTCAGCGCCTAGCTAAGTTGCCGTTGGTGCTTCAAGGATTAGATCTAACGCACATCGAAGCCGTCTTATTAGCGTTGCCTGCGAAATACAAAAATCAGGAAGAATACGTTATCCCTGAAGCTGTCTCTTCTTTGCCAAAACTTAAGATTCTTGAGCGGCGGGCGCACGATCTGGGCCCGATTATGAAGCTCGTACCTGCTGTCGAATATGTTTTGTCGTTAGGAGATCCTAAGGCTTTGGTTCTCACGATTGACGATGACGTGGCACATGCCAAGGGAACTTTCGGCCAGCTCATCAAGGGTAGCGTCTTGCGCGGTGGGGTGGTGGCTTCTAATGGCTATTCTGCGGGCCATTTTGGGTTGAGCAAGCAAGAATGGGTTGAATCTTTTGCTTTGGCACCTTCCGTTAATTTAATCGAGGGATATGCCGGAGTGGCTTATCCCGTTGGCCAGGTAGACACCGCTCGAATGATTCAGCTAAGTCAGGTTAGCAAAAACTGTAAGACTTCTGATGATCTGGTAATTAGTTGGGTGTTGGCTGAGTCCAGGGTGCCTCGGTCGATGATAAAAAATGTCTATATCCCCGGTGGGCGCCCCTTTCAGTTCGGCCTCAAGAGTGACGCTCTACACGCCATTGCCTCGAATGACAGTCGCTATCAAGATTGTGCCAAAACGCTTGTGAAGTGGATACCAGGCTCAGTGAGGGAATGATATGTTGCGCATGTCGCTGTTGTTGCTGCTGGGGATTATCGCGTGTGACCCTTGTTGGGACAAAGCGGATAATTCGGAAATTCTTAAATGCATGGCCAGTTATCCAGTCGAGGACATTTCACCAAATACCCAGCTGTCAGGGTATTTACGAGACCACAAAGTTTATGTCTCTCTAACAACTTCACCGCAACGAATTAGTAAGCTGCATTGGGTTCTTAAAAGTCTTGATTTGACCCATGTTGATACTGTGTTTTTGGCGCTGCCGGCGAAATACAAAAATCAAGAAAGCTATACTATACCAGAAGATGTACGAAGTTTCCCCAAGTTGAAAATTATTTGGCGTGAGCGGGATGCCGGTCCGATTATGAAGCTGATCCCAGCTGTCGAAGAAGTTTTAAAGCTTGGGGATCCTCAGGCAAGGGTTATTACCATCGATGACGACACCGTTTATGCGAAGGGCATGATTGCTCAACTACTGAAATTAAGTACGCAAATTAATGGAGTCGCTGCATTGTCGGGACAAACAAGTGATTTTTTCCAAATACCGGGTGAGCATTGGCCGGAATCAACGATGCCAAAACCTTTGGTTAACATTGTGGAAGGGTTTGGGGGTATCGCTTATCCTGTTGGGTTGATTGACGTGGCGCTGATGAAACAAGCCAGTCAGGCCGGTCTTAAAGGCGTTTGTAAAACTTCGGATGATTTGGTGATAAGCTGGGTACTGGCTAGAGGTCGTGTTCCTCGTGCGACAATTAAAAACGCTTTTATCCCGGGTGTGAAGCAGCTTCCTTATGGGTTTTTAAATGATTCATTACATTCAGGCGCTGGATGTTCTGGGGATTCTTGCTACAGTAATAACGAGCGCTATAAAGCCTGTGCCAAAGCTTTGAAGGAGTTGTTGTTATGATGGTGAAACTTATTGCATTTGCGTTGTTAATCGCACTGAGCGCTTCTGCTCAGTCTTTGGGGTATTATCCTACACTCGACACAGCGACGTCTACCCGATTTTCACCACTGGTTCTGCGTCTGGACCAAGACTCCAGAGTGCACGTGAACGCCAACTTTATGTCAACGCCTAGCGGAGAAATCGATTCCGGAATGGTTTTTAAGCTTTGGGATGGCTTTGATGCTGGTTTTGGAGTGCACGGTGGCCTTTTAGGAGGCGAAAAGGCAAGCGGTATCTTGGGGTTTGATTTTCTTTTCAGATATATCCGCCCGATTCATGAGCAGATGTTTGTGGGTGTGCAGACACAGATTGGCTATGTCTACAGTGGCATCGGCTATCTGCCGCGCTCGGTCAATTATGGCAGCGCTTTTCCCATCACTTTGGGCGTTGTGTTTGGTGGGGTTGTGAGAGAAAGCACTCAAGTTTACTTCTACCCGGCGGTTGATTTGGGTAAAACTGCCAACGCAGGTGACGCACTTTGGAAGAGCGGCATTGGGCTTCAATTTGCCATTGGTACAGCCATTGCCGCGACCGACAGCACTTTTTGGGTCCTTGAAGTTCAACCTGCGCTGACTAATTTCACTGGTTCCGAGTCGGTATTTCAAACATTTAGAGTTGGTTTAACTTTAGGCGTTTTATTTGACTTGTAAGCGGATGTCTAAGACGCATCGTTGGTAGCGTTCGCTATTCGTGGTCCCACTGAATTTGGCATCGATGGAAGGCCTTGGTGACCAGCCGGGTATGTTCAGGTTTATTTTATGCAGCGCGCCATCATCTTCTGAGGCTTCAAAGCGATGAATGTCTGGATAAAAATGATTTACGACGCGAATTTTTTCGATACCGCTTTCTGCCAAGACATGGCTAACCACCAAATCATCTGAGGTGCGGCAAGCTTTGCTAAGTTGCGCAACCTCGCGCAAGCGTTTGGTGTTAACCAGCCGCGGCCGGTAGACAATGCCGCGCCAGCCTTCGACGGTATCGCAATAGCTGAGCTCTCTCGAGCCACAAAAAGGTGCTTTGGTGGCTTTGCCTTGGCTCGGCCATTCCGAAGGCAATATACCAAATGTTTCGGCGTAGTTGCCCCAACCGCTGATGACCGCGTTTGGGTGGAGAATCGCGTAATAAATCAGCTCGTTGATGGCGCCGCCCGGAAAACCGATGTCATCATCCACAGCGATAACCAGCGCGTTTTGGTCTAGTTTTCCTACGAGCTCCACAGCGGGTAACATCTTCATGATAGGTCCAAGGTCGTCTTGATCCTGGGCGATGATTTCTAATTTGGGAAAGTCCTTCAGCGTTTGAGGGATCTCACCATAAGCTTCTTGGTTTCGGTAAAGTTTCGGCAGCGCCAGATAGATTTTCTCCACATGGGTCAAATCGAGCGTTCTCAGAGCAGGCAGGATTCTGCCCAAGCGTTTTGGCGAGGTAGAGAGAGAAATATATATTTTTTGCTGCCCGACAAGCTGCGAGATGTCCCTTGCATGCATGCTGCTTAGACACTGAACCGCTTCATCGTGAGTTGGCCGGTCACATAACTTGCATGCGCTACCGAGAGACAAAATGAATGTTGCGACGACGGTAAGATAGTGGCTCATGAGAATAATCTTTGAGTGTGTGCTCTAAGATTATGCGACTTTCAAGGCAGTTCATATGGCCACTTGATAAACTTCTTCGAACGAAGCCTCTCGATCCATAGCAATTCTGGGCTTATCACAGCCAAACAGCAAATCGATCGCGAGCCTATCCGACACAAATTCATAAGATTCGGTCCGCCAGGCAAAACCTTCAAATTGCCGCGCCGCCCAAATAATCGCGACGCCTGTTTTAAACGCGTTAAACTGATGCTTGTTAGTCACATGAATTTGCAAACCACCGCAAAGTTGATGTGCGTGCTTATGAAAAATCGGTGTAAACCAGCAAGGCCTTAAAAAAGCCCCCGGCAAATCGCAGCTCATGGCTAGTTCTGCAAAATGCTCCGGATCTTTAATATAAGCCCCACCGACAAGTTCAAACGGCCTAGTCGTGCCGCGACCTTCAGATAAGTTAGTCCCCTCAAACAAACACCCCCCCGGATACACAAGGGCCGTATCCGGCGTCGGCATGTTCGGAGAAGGTAGCACCCAAGGAAGGCCGGTATCTTCGAAATACATTTCCCGAGACCAGTTTTGCATTTCAACAACTTCGAGTTCGCAGCTAAGCTGGTCATGCGTTTTGAAAAAACGAGCAAGCTCGCCCAAAGTCAAACCATGGCGATTTTGCAAAGGATATTCACCAACGAATGATACAAACTCAGGCCGAACGAGGTTGCCTTCTTTTTGGATCCCGCCCAAAGGATTTGGTCTATCGAGAACCATGCATTTGATGCCTGCCTGCTCGCAAGCTTTCAGCGCAAAGGCGATCGTATATGCAAAGGTATAATAGCGAGAGCCGATGTCCTGCAAATCGCAAACTAAAACATCGACGTCTTTCAGATAATCAGGATTTAAAAGTAAGCTGTCTCTGGTCTGGCCATAGAGGCTGGTGACCGGAATGCCTGTTTTAGCGTCAACTGAATCGCTGACACTTTCCATGTCCTGAGCATTGCCCCAAAAGCCGTGTTCAGCGCCAAATAGGCGCTTTACTTCAATCTTATGCTCCAAGCACCGGTGCAAAATATGAACCAGCTTAGAATCGATGCTGGCCGGATGGGCAAGCAAACCAATTCGAAGGCCTTTAAGGCGGGCGAATTTCTCGTTGACTAGGATGTCTAGGCCAGTAAGCGTATTGGGCATGCGGTATTTTTACCCTTATCTATTGAGCAATACAAGACGTACGTATTGAATTTGAACTCGTACGTCCGTTGTGTTATAGTGAGTATATGGTGAGTGTGTCCAAATTTAGGGAAGATGTTTATCGCTTGATTGACCAGGTTATAGAAACTGGTCTGCCTTTGGAAATTGAACGCAAAGGAACGGTGTTAGAAGTTGTCGCGAAAACGAGACCCTCGAAACTTGAACGCCTTAAAGCCAGCCGACTTAAACGAGAGCCTATTATGTCTGAAGAGGACTTGGAAAGTATCGTTCACATTGATTGGTCTTCAGAATGGCGGCCAGTCTTATGATCTATTTAGATACCCATGTGGTTGTGATGCTGCATGAGGCTTGGACCGAACAAATTCCTGCGAAGGTCAGGAAACTGATCGAGACGAGTGAAAGGATTCTGATTTCGCCCATGGTCCAGCTGGAACTTGAATATTTGTTCGAACTCAAAAAGATGGATTTGAATCCTACGGAATTGCTGAATCATCTTGCCGACGATATTGCTCTTGAAGTATGTAGCTTGCCATTTAAAATTGTTGCAGCCAAAGCGGCGAAGCAACATTGGACGAGAGATCCATTTGATCGAATCATCACAGCGCAAGCTGCGGTAGATGGATTGCCGTTATTGACTAAAGACCGTTTGATTTTAGATAATTATGAACATGCAGTTTGGAATTTATAACCGCCAAGATTTCCCTGAGCCTTTTTTGTCGATTGATGAAGATGGGCCGTTGGCAAAGATGGCATCGCCTAGAACTTCGGATTTGCCGGATGTGGATTCCCGGATAGAGGCCCTGCTCGAAGCGTGGGAGCCCGGTCGAACTCGCGGCATTGCTTTGACCGTCGAAGAACTCTGCCCTGGCGGCCTTGACCCGACCGACGGCATCTTGATCGCTCAAGCCTTCGAAAAAGCAGGTGCGGCGTTTATTATTGTCAGCGCGGGTACGGCAGATTTTCCCGTACTAAAATACCGCCGCAGTACCCAGACCCAGAAACAACCTAACCACGCTTGGCTAGCAAGCGCCTGTTGGCTGGTCGGCAAAGTGTCAATCCCAGTGTACGCACAGGGATATTTCAGCTCAGAAATGGAGCCAGACTTAATTCATCAGGCAAAAGTCTGTGGGCTTTCCGGCTTAGTTCGAATATAAAAAGAAGTAGTTATGAGTAAAATAAAGCGCCAACAGTGGCATGGGCGCCATCAAAAGAATGAAAAATTTGAGCCACGAAACGATTTAAGAACAGAAATTAATTTTCTTATCAGGGACAGCCATGTCGAGACGGAATTCTCCCAAAAAGCCACCGAGATGGCTAAGCAATTCCGCGATAACCCGAGTCCTAAAGAGCAAAAAAACCGCACCAATCTGAAATCTCTGCCCCTGTGCACTATCGATGGTGAGACCGCAAAAGATTTCGATGACGCGGTTTATGCTAAAAAGAACGGCCGAAATTTTGAAGTATTGGTCGCCATCGCAGACGTTGCTCACTATGTAACCGAACGCTCGCCAATCGACATCGATGCGATCAAACGTGCCACGAGTATTTACTACCCTGGTCATTGCATCCCGATGATTCCAGAAGCGCTGTCTAACGGCCTATGTTCGCTCAAGCCTAAAGTGCCTAGACTTTGCATGACAGCAGAATTTATCGTCACGCCTGCCGGTTTAGTTAAGGACGTTCGCGTCGGACAAGCCGTGATGAAAAGCCAGGCCAGGCTAACCTACACCGGGGTTCAAAAGCTGATCGATTCCAGCTTCAAGAAGATCGACAAGATCCCTGTGCCGGTGGTTGAAAGCATTAAGGTGCTACAAAAAGCTGCCTTGGCCCTGCGAAAAGCGCGCGCCAAACGCGGCTCGATCGATTTTGATGCTGTGGAAGCTGTCGTAGCGCTGAACAAGAAAGGCGAACCAATATCCATCGCCCCGTCTGAAAGGTTGGAAGCGCATCGTCTTATCGAAGATTTGATGATCGCAGCCAATGAAGCGGTTGCCGGATATTTAGAAGAAAAAGGCATCGCAACTATTTTCCGTATCCACGAGCCACCAAACTCCGAAAAGCTCAAAGCCTTCTCTGAGCTCGCTCAAAGCCTAGGCGCCCTGACGCCTGAAGGCCAACGCGCCCTGATGAAGGCCGGCGAGAGCCCCGCCGCATTGGCAGGCCTCATCGCCAGCTTCAAGGAACATCCCGCCAAAGCAAGCTTAGACAGCGCCTTGCTGAGATCGATGATGCAAGCCAGATATAGTTCCAAAAATGCTGGGCATTACGGGCTGGCATCTAAAAGCTATCTGCACTTCACATCCCCCATCAGGCGTTACCCTGACTTGATGGTCCACAGGGTCTTGAAAGAGCACTGGGCTAAACAAAAGAGCAAGCGAGATCTAGAAGAAGTAGCGATGCATTGCAGCAGCCAAGAGCGCAAGGCCACCGATTTGGAACGCCAAATCCATGCGCTGCATGCCTGTTGGTTCATGAAGGATAAGATCGGCGAGCAGCATAGAGGCGTTATCACCACCAAAACCGATTTCGGCTTCTTTGTGCGGTTGAACCTTCACCATATCGAAGGCTTGGTTCACATCTCCAATATCCCAACCCAACGCTGGGCCACCGTTAAAGTGGGAGACAAAGTATTGGTTGAAGTGGCGAATGTGAATTTGGTGCGCAGGCTGATTGACTTTAAGTTACTCTAACCCTTCCTACGTCATCCCGGCCTTGAGCCGGGATCCAGCCCCGGATGCTATTTCCCTACAAAAACCGTGATCGTGTGCGCCATCTTCTTGCCATAGGAGCGATGAGCGCCATCGCCGAATTGCAGGGTTAGCGTGTGTTTACCGGGCGAGAGTTCTAGAACGCTTTCGGTCTGAGCCTTGCCATAATGAATGTTTTTGTCATCCATTGGGACAATCTCACCTGCGGGGATTTCGCCCGCTGTGTTGTCTATTAATAGATGATGATGTCCCGCGTGCTGGTTTTCAATGTCTTGACCCGCTGGTTTTAGCTCCATGCCAGAGACCCCAAACTTAACCAAAAAAGTTGCTGGCACTTTGACGTTATTTCCCAGGTTGGTAAAGTAGACGCCTTCTTTAGGTGTCTTGTTGCAGCCAGCGAGTATTAACAGAGCGAGTAGGGCATATTTCATGTATCGACTTTACCGCGCGCCGGTGTTTTGGCAAGCGTGTAGCAATGGACCTCATGGCCGGCAGCGGTCAAGGCACTTTTTGCTGCCTCTAGCGTTGCGCCTGTGGTGGTGACGTCATCGACCAAGAGAACTCGGCTTGATGAACGACGGCGTCTCAATGCGTATCTGCCCTGTGTTAATTTAATCCGCTCCTCGCGGGATTTCGCCAAAGTTAAAGCTTTGTCGAATCTGATGTTTCTCAGCCAATCGCGCACAGGGATTCCAAGTTGCTTGCTGAGCATGATGGCGAATAGAGCAGATAAGTCGAACCCGCGGTGAATACGCCTGCGCCAATGGATGGGTACGAAGACAATGCCTTCCAGGCTCGCGTATTCAGATGCCGTGTGTTGTGAGGCATAGGCGATGAGTCGCCTGGCTTTGCTCTCGTTGGGCATAAATTTTGCTTGCTGGATAGCGGTCCTGATCGCGCCGCTAAACATGAAGACGGCCGCTGCATCCGCTGGCCTGATCGATGCTTCGCAAAACTGGCAAAAGGTTTCTAAATTTACCAACTGATCACAGGCCAGACATTTTTGAGGCCATAGCGCGTTTAGGAATTTTTCGAAGCTTTCATTCACCTATGGTATAGGTCCTAAGTCATGAAAATTCTTCCGATGGCTGTTTCCAGCCCTTTTATTGCAGAGCGTTATGAAGCTGGTGCTCAGGTTTTAAAAAGTCGCGGCCATGAATTTATGTTTGAGCCTAAGGCGCGTGAATCGGTACGTGGCTATTTAAATGGGTCGGATGTGGAACGTTTAGCTGAACTTACTAATGCACTTAAAAGTAAGGCGGATTTGGTTTGGGCAGTTCGGGGCGGTTACGGTTTGACACGCTTGTTGCCTGACTTGGACTTGTCGGGCGTGGCTAAATTCCCGGTAGCGGTTGGCTTTTCCGATACGTCTGCTTTGCTGATGCACCTTTGGAGTCGGTATAAAGCAAAAAGCTTGCACGCGCGATGTGTTGAGAAACTGGAAGCAGAATCTGACGAAAGTTTGCAGGCACTGGATCTAATTTTAGCGGGGCAGGCTAAACAAATTAAGTATCCTAAATTCGACGCTTCAATTGAAAGCGGCAATCTCGAAGGCATTTTGCTGGCGGCAAATTTGGCGGTGTTGACCGCTCTGGTGGGCACGGAGTCTATGCCTAAGCTTGAAGGCTGCATTTTGATTTTAGAAGATGTGAACGAGCCTGTTTATAAGTTGGATCGCATGTTCACACAACTTTGGGCAAGCGGCGCGCTGAAAGGCGTGGTCGCCATTGTTGTTGGCTATTTGACCGAATGTGGCGACAGGCCAGAACAGGTGTTTTTGGAGCGGTGCGCTGATTTAGGCATACCATGCTTTACGGGCTTTCCGATGGGGCATCAATCGCCCAACTGGCCAGTACCTGTTGGGGTGCAGGCGCGAATTCAAACCACGGAGGGCTCGGCATGTCTACAGATCCTCGAAGAGCTGTTTTAGAAAGTTTTCTTGAAAGTGTGGTGGCTCGGGGTTTTACAGACCGCGCTGCTGGTGCAGTTTACCAAATGGGGCATCTGGTTGAGGCTCATGCGGGGGTTTCTGATCCCAAGCTTGAATATGACTTGGCTTCGCTGACGAAAATCTTGTGTACAACTTACCTAGCGGCCGGGGCGGTCGTTGAGCAGAAGTTGGATTTACAGGAAACGCCTTGGCCCGCTTGGCCTGGCGTGACGGTTGAACACCTGTTGGCGCATCGAAGTGGGCTGCCGGCTTGGCGTGAAATTCATAGTATCGCTGATGTTTTAGCTGTGGAGCCCACGGAAAAACCTGGGATTGTTACTGTTTATTCGGACATCGGATTTATGGCGCTTGGGGACTTGCTAGAGCAAAGGCTTGGCCAGAAACTGGATCATTTATATGCGCATGAGGCAGTGCATTTTCATGGGCCGGTGCCCGTTAACGACGCAAATTGCAGAGCGCTGGGCGGGGTGGCTGGGCATGCTGGGCTTTTTGGGACTTTGGATGCGGTGCTTGACGAAGCTAAGCATATTTTGAAATGTCTGAAGAATCCGGAATCTGAGTTTGAAGAGATGATCTATCGCTTTGCCAGATTTCCTGGGTCTAGAGGGCTTGGATTTGATAAAGCTAGCCCCGAAGGATCCGGCGGGGGTGTGTTGTCTGAGCAAGCCGTTGGGCATTTGGGATTTACGGGTACAAGTCTTTGGATTGATCCAGTTGATGGGGCGGTTTATATTCTATTGCTGCGTCGGTTGGATGAAGGGCAAAAAAAAGATGAATTGCTGGAAATCCGCCGGCAATTCCACCGCTGTCTGTCATCCCGGGCTTGACCCGGGATCCAGGTGACTTAGTAGGCTACTCGGCGGCTTTCTTCCATGAGGGAGCCGGCGTCGCGCTTCCATCTTGGGTTTGGGGTGTAGTTTACTAAATAGCCGTGTTTGCGCAGCATTTCTAAAAATTCTTTGCGCATGTTTTTTTCTAAAAGCTTAATGCGCGCTCTGGTGGTGCCCATTTTTTCGGCGGTGTTTTCTTGGGTTAGACCTCTGGCGAAGCGCTCTCTGAAAAAGCTTTTTTCTTCAGCACCTAAGCCGTCGATAAAGGTTTGCATGATCTTTTTGAGCTGTTCGTTTTCCGCATGTTTTTCTGGATTTAGGCAGAGCTCGCTTTCGATGCCGCCGCTGAAAGCCCCTTCGGAGCTTTCGGCTTCGTCAATGAATTCGGATGAAATCATGCGATCTCTTTGCAGACTCTCACGCAGGACCAAGTTTTTCGCGATGGAAAATAGATAGGTCTGAAACGGTCTGATCCCATCGTAATTTTCGCGCGTCGTTTTGGCGAACGCTCTAGCGAAGGTTTCTTGGACCAACGATTCGGCATCCAGGCTTGAGTCGGTTCCGCGGAAGCGACACATTTTTCCCTGGCTGGAAAAGTTAAATCCACTTTGTAGAAATCGGCGAAGTGAAGTGGCGTACTTTTCGTAAAGTGCCAAAAATGCGGTTTCTTCGCCCATTCGATATGATTGTAGCAATTGCGGATCGCGTAGCATCTGCAAACTCCTTGTTTTGTGCGGTTCAAAGAGAGTTTCGCTCCGATTTGACAAAGGTTGCGTGGAACGTTAATCGCCGGGGCTTATGGCACGACTTTTTATTGTTCTTAGTCTTCTGGGTACCCTTCTATTTGCTGAAGATTGGGTACAGGAAACCTCGCCGAAGCTTAATTTTTTAGAGTTAAACGGGTATTTTAGAACGCGTATGGACTTTATGAGTCGCTGCGATCTGGGCACTTTTATCCCGCAGAATCTGATGGGTACTGGATCAACGGCTGGATCAGGGACGTCAGGTTGCCCTGTGCCTTACGCTTATAATGATCCTGAATATGCCGATAAAAATGCGGCTGATCGACCGCACACTTTGTTCGGAGCGAATTTGCGTCTTCGGCTTGATCCGACATTGAATGTGACCGAAGATATTCGGATCAAGGGCCAGGTTGATATTTTGGACAACATGGTTTTAGGATCGGCAGCCGGGCTTTATAAGAGTGCCAGTTACCCATACACTTTTTTAACGGCCACGCAGTATCCGGAACCTGGGATGTTGACCGTCAAACGCGCTTGGGCCGAGATTGATACGCCGGCCGGTGAAATTCGTTTCGGGCGGATGCCGTTGAACTGGGGTATGGGCGTTTTGTATAACTCCGGCAATCACATTACCAATGATTACGGCGATAACGTAGACGGCGTGATGTTTATCACTCAGGCGTTTGGGCATTATGTCATGCCTGGATTTTTTGTGTCGTATGTGGGTCAAACCCAACGCGGCGGAGGAATGGGATCAGCAGGTGATAATGGGGAACCGTTTCAATCAAATGAATGGGGCCAGCGTTATAATTTAGATCCAACGGATGATGCTTACACTTTCATGTTGAACATTGCTCAGAAAGATAAGCCGGCAGATGTTAAGGCTTTGCTTGCTGACGGGCGCCCAGTGTTTAATTATGGTTTGTCGGGCTCATATCGCTTCCAAGTGAATGACTCTGCCGGCGTGCCTGCTGGGCAGCCTCTCCAGCAGCGAAATTCGAATGCTGGATTTTTATCGTTATGGGCTGATTACTATGTGGAAAAACTTCATATCGAAGCGGAAGCGGTGGGTATTGCCGGAAAGATTGGCAACTCGAAGGGATTGTGGCTCGATGGTTCTGGCAGAAGTGATGCGCTAACAATTTTGCAAGCCGGTGTTGCCTTGAAATCTCGCTATGGATTTATGAGTGATAAGCTTGGCGTTGGTTTGGACGCAGGGTGGGCTTCAGGAGATTCAGCGCCTGGTATGGGTGCAAGGCCTGGTCTAAATAAGAATTTTCAAAAGGGTGCGGCAGATGGCCCGCAATTTGGTGGTAGCGATACCAGCATCAACAACTTTAGATTCAATCCCGATTATCGAATCGATTTGATTTTATTTAGAGAGATTATTGGAACCATTACCGATGCTTTCTATTTAAAGCCTCATATTGCTTATGATTTTACCAAAGCGTTTGGTGCGCGGCTGGATGTGGTTTCTTCGTTTACCAATTTTGCCGAGTCTACTCCGGGTCAAAGCCATTTGTTGGGGTTGGAGTTCGATGCATCCGTATATTACAGATCGGAGCAGGGCATCTACGCCATGGGTCAGTTTGGCCTTTTGGTGCCGTTTTCAGGCTTTAATCATAGCGAGCTTAATAGCATTAAGCTGCAGCAAGATTTTGGCACGGCCAAAGTTGCTACAGCATTTCAGATATTCGCCGGTATTGAATTTTAAGCTATTCCAGAGAAACATCGACCCGGCGGTTTTGAAGACGGCCGGCAGAGTTGTCGTCAGGGGCAACAGGGTGCGTGCTGGCATTGGCAATCGCGGTCATGTTGGCTTCATTGACGCCCTTTTTGCTTAAATACTTGAATACAGTTTCGGCACGGTGGGTGCTTAGGCTTAAGTTACTTTCGGGCGAGCCAAGGCCGTCCGTGTTTCCGGCAATTTTTACTTTTCTATGTGGGTGGGCTGGATAGCAGGCCGCAAAAACATCAAGGACCTTTTTATCGTCCTGGGTTAATTTGTCTGAGCTGTCGTTGAAATACACAGATACCATTCGGGGACAGCCGGCTGATGGAATTACTTTAGGGCTTAGCGCTTGACTGGCGTGTTGGCACCCCGCAATTAAAAGTAGCATGACGATTGGAAATGATTTCATGTTTGTCCTCCTAAAAAAAACTATACGCCTGGAAAATTTGATTGCGGAAGATATTTGACACAGGCGCATAGCTCCTGTGTCATCCCGGGCTTGACCCGGGATCCAGCGTTATACAAGAGGAAGTTTTAGCACCTTCTCCATTGGAGTTGATAGATCAGGCCAGCGCGTAGATCGGCGCTGTCGACGGTAGATAGCGCGTAGGCACCGTTTGAGCGTACAAACATGCTGGCCGTCGTGCGAAGGTTCACGTCTGCGCCACAAGGTGACCAGACGATTGCGCTAATAGGTAAGTTATTTCGGATAATATAATTGCCGGTTGCTGGACCGTCAAAAGTCTTAACGTAAGTTGGACCGGTTGATCCAGCGAAGAAGTATTCGGCGTTAAACTGCGACATGCCGCCTGCAGGGAGCGCGTTGAACCCGCGATAGTCAACACTCAAGATCGACAAGCTGATGCCTTGTGGAACAAGCACAGGAATCGCCAGATCACAGTTTTTTCTTTGCAAAGTATGACCGGTGCTGCCGCCTGCTTCGATGGTGAAGCTGCTAAACAGGACGCTTAAAGATTTCGAATCCGGACTTAAAACGACAGACGCAGATCCCGTTGGGCAACCTGAGCCGTTGTAGGCTGGAAATCCGAGCCTGATGTCGTCGGCAAAACTGGGTAGGGATAGGGCGGCGATCGCCAAGGTAAGTAGTACTTTTTTCATGAATCACCCGAGCAAGCTTCATGAGAAATTTTGCTTAAGTGCAGAGATCTTGAAGCGTTGCGCGGTGATTTTAGGCCGTAGCCTAAGGTAGGCGCATCCGAAGAGTATCCTAGGACGCGCCTGTCATTTGCTTAGCAGCGGCGCCATTGCAGGGTGTAGATCAGACCTGCATGAAGATCAGCGCTGTCTACAGTGGTGAATGCGTCTGTATTGCTACGAACGAATACGCTGGTTGCAGCGCGCAAGTTCACGTCTTGACCGCAAGGTGACCAGGTCAAAGCGGTAGCGATCAGGTTGTTTCTAAGCAAGTAGTTGCTTGCCAAAGGGCCAACAAAGTTTCTGGAGTATCTTGGACCTGCTGATCCTGCAAAGAAGTATTCAGCGTTGAATTGAGCCATGGCACCAGCTGGAAGGCTGTTGAATCCACGGTAGTCAACGGTGATAACTGAAACGCTCAGGCCGTTTGGTACATGCACTGGCACGGCGATATCGCAGTTTTTGCGATCAAGTGTGTGCCCTGGACCGGCTTGAGCCATAAAGCTTCCGAACAAGATGCTTAAAGATTTAGCATCTGGGCTGAGAGCAGCCGAAGCTGTTCCCGCTGGGCAACCCGAGCCGTTATAAGCTGGGAATCCTAGACGAATGTCATCTGCAAAACTTGGCAACGCTAGCACTGTGATTGCCAACGACAATAATATTTTTTTCATGAGTAAACCCCGAAACAGCTCGAATGATCGTTGCACCGTGCAAGAAGCTTCAAGATGTCTAGGGATGTTTTAGAATTTGGTGGCGAGGAGCGAATCGGAAGATCACCCTAGGAATGTTGTCGTCCTGGGCTGGACCCCGGGGTCAAGCCCGGGGTGACAGGGCTGCTTAGCAGCGTCTCCATGATAGCGAGTATACTAGGCCGGCTTTGATGTCAGCGCTATCTACAGTAGCCATCGCGTCTGCGCCGTTTGATTGAACGAACATGCTGGTGGTGGCGCGTAGGTTCACGTCTTGTCCGCATGGTGAGAAGCTGGTAGCGGTTGCAGTCAAGTTGTTACGCAGCAAATAGTTATCAGCTGTTGGACCCATGAAAACTTTTGAATACGCTGGGCCTCTGGTTCCAGCGAAGAAGTATTCAGCATTGAACTGTGATCGTGTTCCTGCCGGTAGGCTGTTGAAACCACGATAATCGATCGCGATAACCGAGACGCTCAGGCCGTTTGGAACATGCACGGGTACAGCAATATCACAGTTCTTGCGATCCATCGGACGACCTGGGCCTGCTTGCACCATGAAGCTTCCAAACAAGATGCTTAGCGATTTAGCATCCGGTGAAAGTGCCACGGAAGCTGATCCATTGGGGCATCCGGTTCCATTGTAAGCAGGAAAGCCTAAGCGGATGTCATCAGCAAAGCTGGGTAGTGAAAGTACGGCAATAGCCAAAGAAAAAAGAACGTTTTTCATAGTCTCCCTTGAAGACCCTCATCATGTATTAAGGTCTGCAAGGTTCTTTCCGGGAGGCTATATCTTTGGAATCGGTCGATTAACCGACTATGATCTGTTGAGCCAGATAATTGGCCTCACCAACGGCAGCGATCAGATCAAGCTGCTTGCCCAAAAAATCCACATGGGCTTCTTCGGATGCCAAAATGGACTCCAGTAACACTGCGCTAATGGGATCATGCTGTGCTCTGCAGAGTTCGATCCCTGGTTTAAGCCTATCAACAGCTTCGGTCTCTAACTTCAAATCAGCCTTAAACTGCTCCGGAACTGTTTCTCCAACACTTATTTTGCCTAAGCGCTGGATGTTAGGCAGACCATCTAAAAAGAGAATACGTTCGATCAGCTGCTCTGCATGCTTCATTTCATCGATCGATTGCTTGCGCGTAAATTGATACAGTTTGGTGTATCCCCAGTGCTCACAGAGCTCTGCGTGCAGGAAATACTGGTTAATGGCGGTTAACTCAGCCGTTAAAACCTCGTTTAATAGGTCAATAATTGGCGAATTGTTCTTTTTCATGCGGGGCTCCTGCGCCCCTGGTCATAGCACACGATTTTTCATCGGCAAGTAAAGAAGAAATCTCTAAATGACAGCTCTGACAACCGCCTCCGGCACCGCAAGCTTCCTGTATTAATTCAAGGGTATAAGCGCCATTTTGGATATGGCAAATAATCTCACTTTCTGAGGATCCTGAGCAAAGGCAAACTATCATAGTCTTTATTGATCATTTTAGGCCTTTTTGGCTGAGGCTCCATTGACAAAGTTAAAAAACGATCTCTATAGTGCCCGGCTTATGCCCACGATTAATCAGCTTGTCCGGAAAGGACGCGAAAAAGTCAAAGAGCGCTCAAACGCTCCACACTTGGAAGAATGCCCACAAAAGCGCGGTGTGTGTACTCGTGTATATACAACGACTCCTAAAAAGCCGAACTCGGCTTTGAGAAAAGTTGCTCGTGTGCGCCTAACCAACGGTATGGAAGTAACCACTTACATCCCTGGTGAAGGCCATAATTTGCAGGAACACTCTGTGGTGCTTATCCGTGGCGGTCGAGTCAAGGATTTACCAGGTGTTCGTTATCACATTGTGCGTGGTGCGCTTGATTCAGTGGGCGTCAGCAATCGTAAGCAAAGCCGTTCTAAATACGGAACCAAGAAAGGTAAGTAGGGTAAATAACTATGCCAAGACGTCGTGAAGTTCCGAAACGTGTGATTCATCCTGATCCTAAATTTGGGGATCGTTTGGTTAGCAAATTTGTTAACGTGGTTATGATCGGTGGCAAGAAAGCCGTAGCCGAAAGCATCATTTATGGTGCTTTTGATACCATCGGTGAGAAGACCCAAGAAGACCCGATCAAAGTATTTAAGAAAGCCCTGGAAAACGTCAAGCCTCAGGTTGAAGTTAGATCTCGCCGCGTCGGTGGTGCGAACTATCAAGTCCCTGTGGAAGTGCGTCCAGAGCGTCGTGTTGCCTTGGCCTTTAGGTGGCTAAGGGACTATTCTGCTGCCAGAGGCGAGCGCACCATGCGTGATTCTCTTGCTGCGGAAATCATCGAAGCAGCCGCAGGCCGCGGTGGCGCTGTTAAAAAGCGTGATGATACCCATCGTATGGCAGAAGCCAATAAAGCATTCGCTCACTATCGCTGGTAATAAAAAAACATGGCACGAGATATCCCTTTAGAACGTATTCGAAATATTGGTATTGTTGCTCACATTGATGCGGGCAAGACGACCACCACTGAGCGCATTCTGTATTACACAGGAATGAGTCACAAGATCGGTGAGGTCCATGATGGGGCTGCAACCACCGATTATATGGCTCAAGAACGCGAACGAGGAATTACGATTACTTCTGCTGCGGTAACGTGCCAATGGCAACGCCGCGAAGATCTTAAATCTCCGCCATACCGGATTAACATTATTGATACACCAGGCCACGTGGACTTCACGATCGAAGTAGAGCGCTCCATGCGCGTACTCGATGGTGCCGTTACTGTGTTTGACGGCGTAGCGGGTGTTGAGCCTCAGTCTGAAACCGTTTGGCGCCAGGCAGATCGTTACGGCGTTCCGCGCATGTGCTTTGTGAATAAGTTGGACCGTACCGGCGCTAACTTCTTCCGTTGCGTAGACATGATCAAGGATCGTCTAAAGGCAAGACCGGCAGTGATCTCCTTGCCGATCGGTGCTGAAGCAAGCTTCGTAGGTATTATCGATCTCATTCGCATGAAAGCCTTGATTTGGCATAATGACGATTTGGGTGCGAGCTATGATATTCTGGACATCCCAGCTGAATACCAAGCTCAAGCCAATGAATACCGCGAAAAGCTGATGGAAGACTGCGCTGATGCAGATGATGCTTTCGCTGAAAAATATTTAGAAGGTCATGATGTTACTGAAGCTGACGTGATCCGCGCTTTGCGTGCTGGAACACTCGCTGGTAAGTTTGTGGCAACCCTTTGCGGTTCTGCATTTAAGAACAAGGGCGTTCAATTCATGCTGGATTGCGTGGTTGATCTCCTTCCTTCTCCGCTCGACATTCCTCCGGTCCAAGGCAAACTTGAAAACGGTGAAGTCGCGAGCCGAAAAGTCGATGATAAAGAGCCTTTGGCTGCTTTGGCATTCAAAATTATTAACGATAAATACGGTCAGTTGACCTTTATTCGTGTTTACTCGGGCGTGCTTTCAAAAGGCGACACCATCGTAAACATGCGTTCTGGCAGAAAGACCCGAATCGGACGTTTGGTGCGTATGTTCGCAGACAAGCGTGAAGATATTGAAGAGATCGGTACAGGTGGTATTGCGGCTGCGATTGGCGTGGAAGCCACGACCGGTGATACCCTTTGTAATCCTGAACACCCGATCATCTTGGAGTCTTTGGAAGTTCCGCCAGCGGTTATTAAGCTTGCGATTGAACCCAAGACCAAAGCAGATCAAGAAAAGATGGGCATCGGCTTGTCTCGTTTGAGTGCCGAAGATCCGTCTTTGCGCCTCAGTGTGGATGAAGAAACTGCTCAAACAACCATCGCTGGTATGGGTGAATTGCATCTTGAGATTATTGTTGATCGTCTAAAACGCGAGTTTCAGGTAGAAGCGAACGTTGGTAAGCCGCAGGTTGCTTACCGTGAAACGATCACCAAGAAAGTCGAACAAGAAGGCAAGTACATCAAGCAGTCCGGTGGTAAAGGTCAGTACGGTCACGTTTGGGTTCGCATTGAGCCAAATGAAACCGGTAAGGGCTTTGAATTTATTAATGAAATTTCTGGTGGTAGCATTCCTAAGGAATTCGTTCCGGCTATTAAGAAGGGTGCTGAAGAAGCGCTGACTTCCGGTATTCAAGCCGGCTATCCAGTGGTTGATATCAAGTATACAGTATTTGATGGTAGCTACCATGATGTGGACTCTAACGAAATGGCGTTTAAAATCGCTGCTTCGATGGCCTTCAAAGATGGTACTAAAAAAGCCGCTCCGATCATCCTTGAGCCGATTATGAAGGCTGAAGTGATTGTGCCGGAAGATTGGATGGGCGATGTGATTGGTGACTTGAACAGCCGCCGCGGACGTATCACGGGTATGAGTGATCGCAGCGGAATGAAGATCGTGGAATCCAATGTCCCCCTTGCGGAAATGTTTGGATATGCCAATGATCTACGGTCAAGAACCCAAGGTCGCGCTACCTATACGATGGAATTTAGCCACTACGAACAAGTGCCAAATAATATAGCAAACGAGATCGTAGCCAAAGCTACTGGTGCATGAAATTTTTGATTAGTTTTTAAGGAGAGATTCGGATGTCAAAAGAGAAGTTTACCCGCGATAAACCCCACGTAAATATTGGGACCATCG
>JAZKCZ010000003.1 GCA_040387835.1 Myxococcota bacterium
TTCCCCACTGCTGCCTCCCGTAGGAGTCTGGGCCGTGTCTCAGTCCCAGTGTGACTGGTCGTCCTCTCAGACCAGTTACCCGTCGTAGCCTTGGTGGGCCATTACCCCGCCAACTAGCTGATGGGACGCGGACCGTTCATTCGGCGCGAGTTGCCCCGCTTTCTTCCTATGAAGCGAACTTCTTAGGAACTTATCCAGTATTAGCCAGCGTTTCCGCCGGTTATCCTGAACCAATAGGTACGTTATCCACGCGTTACTCACCCGTGCGCCACTTTTGTTAAGGAGCAAGCCCCTTAACTCTCGTTCGACTTGCATGTGTTAGGCATGCCGCCAGCGTTCGTTCTGAGCCAGGATCAAACTCTCCATTTTTTTCTGGCTTAAACTTGTTCTTACTTTTTTAATTCTCTCGGAATTAACGTTTCATGTTTTATTTCGGTTTCTTATTTGGTTTTCAGAGAGCTTAAAAAGACATTTACTTCGAAGGGCTTTCTGTCCGACTGACAGCGCCCCGTGTTCGAAGTGAGTGGGATAATACTCGGATTCTTTCGGACGTCAATAGCTGCCCCCGTATTTTTTTTAGGAATCGAAATACTTGTTTAAAATCAGCAGGTTACATGGCGACAACTTTCGAAAAGTATGGAACGCCAAGAGCGTCGATCCTATGCATTCATGAACGATCAGCGATCAGCGCATAATCCCCGATCCAAATACAGCCCGTTCTTAGGCCGTTCTGCGCGATACGTTGATCACCTTTGCGATCACTGGCGACGTAGAACGTGATCGCTTTCAAGCCCTGAGAAGGCCATCTGGTCTCGATTTAATTGGGCCCGATTGACCAATTTCGCTCCGACTCGCTGTTATTAGGCAGCCCTTCTGCAGGTCCTTCTCCATCTGGGATGTTGCAATCAGCGGCGCCACCGGAGCGATATTGTCCGCCTGGCATTTTAGTTCCACACAGGTGACCTTCCAATAGTCGGATTGATGCTGAGTTTAGTTCTGCCTGACTTAGATCGGCGCCCCTGAAATTGACGCGTTCCAAGCTGGCATCTCTAAAAGAGGTCTTGGCAATAAACTTGGCGTTAGAGAAGTCAGCGCCATCCAAGTCTGATTTCTCAAATGATGTGTTCTGAATGATCGCTTCCTGGAAATCTGCTTGTTCTAGACTGCTATTTACAAACTCAACCCAATCGAGATTCGCGTTCTTGAAATCTACGTCAAATAGGTCTGTTTTGCTGAATTTGACCCTTCTAGCGGTGACGCTCTCAAATTTTGAATCTTTCATCTGACCCTGAGTTACAAGCGTGTTCTCAATCTTCGCCCCTGCGAAGTTTGCAGCGCGGCTTCGTATGTTATTAAGCCGTACACGGTCAAATTGAGCCGTAGCAAAGTCTGCACCTCCTAGATCTGAGGCAGTCATGTCTACATATGCGAATCTAGCCCCAGCGAACTTTGCATTTCTGAGATCAGAGCTATGCATGCGAATGAAATCTTTTTCAGTGCCAATGAACTGGGTCGATTTAAACTGAGCGCCCTTTAGGTGTGCACGATCAAAGCGCTCTCCCGAAGTAAACTTCTGGTTATTGCACTTGGCGCGTGCCGTTAGAACGCAATTGCCGTTGCCATCTGGGCCCTGAGCATGTCTCACACGTTGAGCCCAAGCGCTGCCTCCTAAAATCAGTGTGAATGCTAGTGTCGAAATTTTGTAGTTCATAGTTTTCCCCCTTTAATTACAGCTGTCGTTATTTACCTGTCCGTTTGATTGAGTCGTGTTGCAGAACACAACGCCAGTTTGGATTGAGTTGGCGAATGAGCCATTGAATAGGTTTGCCGATGTAAAGTCGACCTGTGTCAAATCGGCGTTGGTGAAGTTGGCGGCGGTTAGATTTACCCCTATAAATATGCCCTGGGCCAAGTGAGCCCCGTTCAAGTTTGCGCCGGTCCAGTTTCCCTGAAAGCATTGCGCCTGAGTTAAGATGGCGTTTTCGAATACCGTTGCTTGCGCTGACACCGTGACACAACTGACGTCTGTGAAATCGGCTCCGGTAAAATTGGCTTTATCGATCGTTGTCTCGTTGATCACTGCTCGGTGCATGATTGCGCCTCTAAGTACGGCAGAGACAAGGCTTGCTCTCGAAAAATCAGGTTCTGTAACGATCGCATTTAGCCAGGAGCTCGTATCTAGAATCGCCTGATTAAAGATGGGCGATTGGCCAAAGGCGTTATCGAAGCTGGCGGCGTTCAGTTTGGCGTTTACAAAGAACGCACCGGTAATGTTGGCTGAATCAAACCTGCTTTGATTTAGAATCGCGTTGGTAAAATCGGCATTGGTTAGATTTGCACGGGTAAACACTGCCGCTGTTAGATCCTGGTTTCTAAAGCTGACGCCGGTAAGATCGCGTCCGGTAAAGTCTTTGGTGGCGCCTGCGCCGCCTAAGTATTGGCTATTAGGCGTGAAGACTGAATCATTCAGATCACCACATGCGCTAAACATCAAGATAACCGCAGGGATGACAAATAACTTAAAATTCATAAGCCACCCCTACGCTCACCGAGCCTCCGTGGATGGTTCTGCTAACGGGCGATCCTGAAATCAGTGCGTGGAAAGAGTAGCCTAGCTCGCTGAATACCCCCCAGTGGTTATTGAACAGGTAACGTACGCCGGGAAGGATGGCGAAATGATAGCCCCAGTTTGCGGGACTATTGAAGTAGACCGTGGGCCCTGCGAGAAATTGAACGTAAACACCTAAAAAGCCACTGCCCTCGCTGAGGCCGATGGGTAACATGACTCGGGCAGACACAGATGGGTCCAATGCGTAAGTACTCGACTGATAGTAGCCAGCGATCTGTCCGCCTAGTTGCAAAGTGTTCGCGATCTTGCCGGCTCCAATTGGTAGATTGAAGCCTAGGGATAAGCCTGGACCCACCCAATTGCTGCCAAATAATTGAGTAAGCTTAAAAGTAAACTCCGCCGTTTCTTCGCGAATCGGCTTTTTGACCTCAGGTTCCAAAAAGCTGATTCGGGCTGTCTGAGCCACGCTTGCGCAGGAAAAACCCAGGAACATGGCCAGACAAAAATGTCTCATAAATATACAATATCAAACGACTCGGGATGAGTTCAAGCAATCGTTGAAATTATTTGGCATAACATTGATTTAGTGCTGAACTCCAGCGGCATATCGAAGCGGAATCGCATGCTTTCTTTTCCGAGAAGGTGCACTGGCTTAGACATTTGTCCTGCTTCCACTGGCAGATTTGACCCGAACCTTCGCAAATATCTTTTTCTGCCAGCTCGCCGCAGCAATCGAGCATCTTTTGTCCTTCGCATGAAGACGATCGATGCAATTCACCCTCTGTATCCACGGCAAAGCAGGCGCGCTGCTTAACTTGCTTTTGATCCAAGTCGCTCAATTTGGCATGGGTCATCCGGATGCCGTTAAAGTTCGCTTGCCCCAAACTGGCTCCTTCTAATTGTATGGAACCAGCGAAGACGGCGCACTCAAACTGCGCGCTAGAAAGTTTCGCGCGCTTAAAATTGACGCCCTCTATATGTGCATGCGCGAAATTAGCGCGGGCCGCATTACTGGAAACCAAGTTTAAATCAACAATTTGAGCGTTGTTTAGCTTGGCATCAGGAAGTCTTGCACCACTCATATCCACATGCGTTAGGGCAGATTTGGAGAAATTTGCTTTAGCCAAGCTTGCGCCTTTGAAGCTCGAGTCACTGATCTTGGTATGATAGAAATTGGCCCCGCGACCAATAATCCTGTCTAAATGAGAATGCTCTATCTCAGCATCAGTAAAATCCGCATCTTGAAAATCGGTCCCCTTGGCGGATACATAGTCTAACTTGGCTTGCGTAAACTTGCTGGATTTAAACTTCATGCCGTTCAAATTTATTAGCGAGCCGCTAGTTCCTTTAAAACTTTGCTCTGCGCAGTCGGACTTAACTTTGACAACACACAGTTTTTCTTCAAGGTTTTTGCCAATCGTTTTTATCGACCTTTCTTCCCCTGCCAGCACTGTCAGGGCAAACATAGCGGGAATCCAGAGCTTTCTCATTAATCCAAGGTAACAACGATTCCAAATTGATTTCAATCGAAACTATAAACTATAGTTAGTTAATGAGAGCAGCATTGCTCATATTTATATATTCTACCCTCTGTGCAGGCAGCGCAGCACCCCTCCGGGAGCAAGCCAACGCGCTGGGGGACAGAATCGATGCCATTCAAGACTTTTTGCAAAAGCAGCGAACTCTTAAGACGGACGACCTGTTTGCAATCGCTCAATCTTTCCTACGTGCCTTTCCAATAAGCACTGAGGGGGCTGAGCCAAAAACGGCAGGGGCATACGCAAAAGCTCGGGCTCTCTTTCTGTCGGGCAAATTTGAGCAGTCCCAAGCAATATTGCTGAATCTTCCCAAAGCTGAGCGTTATGAATTCCAGCGCGTTTACCTACTGGCCGCAATTAAAGTGCATCAGGGCCAGTTAGACGCAGCTAGCAAATTGTTTGCATCGATGGCTTATCTTACCCCCCGCGATCGATCGGATATCGAGGTGCAACGCCTCGCATTGAAAGCCACTGGCATGATCGCTGAGGAGCAACATCAAGACGAGCTTGCTTTACGAATTTATGAGAAATTAGGTGACTGTGAATATGAACAGGCCAGAATTTATCTGGCACAAAATAATTTTCGTGCCGCGATGGCTCTCTTAACTAAGCTTCAAACTAGGCTTGCTGAGCGCCCTGAAACCTGGATAAATGACCAAGAAAGCATGCGCTCGCTTTTTCACATTCAAAACCGACTCATCACCGATCAAGAGGGCCTCGCAATGGCCAGGAATCACTATAATGATTTAGGCGCTGAGCTTTCAGGCTGGTTTGGACTATTACAGGAAAGATTGGATGAACTAGCCAAGCCCCAGCTTGAAATCCCGATTGTATGTCATCCCGGGACAGACGATTGCTTGGTAACTATCGCCTTGGATGAGAAAGTTTTGCTAGATCGCCAGGCTGTTTCGCCAAACATGATGGCAACTTTGCCGGTGGACTTTGGGACCCATCAGTTCTCGATTAACCAGCAAGCTTACTGGTTAACAGTTTCGCTTAGCAAAGATTTCCAAGCTGATTTTGTTTTTATGGACACTAAGCATGAGCGCCCTCAAACGGATTTAACATATGTGAGCAAGCTTCATGAGATGATTGGCCTCTCCCAGGCAACGAGCCAACAGCTTTCAGGCGATCAAAATACCACCTTCAATGAACTGAAACTCGGCTTAGAAGCATTAAGCGCAAAAGTTGCCCATGCTCAAAAATTAGAAGCATCTAGTTTAAGGCCCGAGTTAGCGCGTTACCTGAAGCAAATTGACGGTGAGATTCTACTCATTACATCCCAGGCCAATATTTTTCAGTCCGAAACAAGCGTTCAGCGTGAAGCAACCATTATCAAAGAAAAGAATGTAAAGCTAAAGATGCCAGATTAACGTTAGCTTACGGGCCGTAACCGCAAATCAATTCCAACCCGTCCTAAGAAATGACCCATATATCTCACTAAATCCAGCAGCCCTTCCTCAGACAACTGATCAACTCGCTTTTGCAATATCTCCTGTACGCCCGATGCATCGCAAATTCCTTGGCATCGCTTTCGAAAACTTTCCAACATGTCCACAGGATAAGTTCTTCTAATCCCCAGTGGTCCTGTATCGTCCGTCTTCGACAAAGAAGACGATGGCTCCGATGGATACAACTGGATCGCCCACGCCGATAAAGAATGAAGCAAAGCCGCTATTCTCTCGTCTTCATACCGACAGAAATAGCCAAAATAACAGCTTTGAGCAGCCTTAATATCAACGAATGTCTGGTCCAGCGTTCCTTGAAACAACTTAAGATGCGCCTGATTGAGCTCTTTGATCATCTCAGCGTCCTTTTCTTTACGAGCGACTTCATTTTTTTTTGGCTGAGACCAGAAGGTTTCGCCCAAAGAAACATCGCGAGCGATGGCTCGAGCCACGGTTGCAACCGCTAATTTATTGGCGGTGCCAGCGGCAATCGCAGCCGGGGCGTTGCGTTCCTTAGAATACTTCTTAAACAGCCGGTCCAAAGTATATACAGACAAAAAAACCCAAACAAGTAGCAATGGTGCCCACTCCCGTAAACTTTCTGAACTGGAAACATCGGGGAGTAGTCCCGGAGCCAAGATAACTTTGATAAATAAATTAGCCACGCCCCATGTAGCTGCTCCCAGCGTTTTCAAACGGCGGTCACGAACACTCTCGGCAGCACTCAAGTTTTCCCAGGGCTTTATACGGTAGTCAAGGCTGGCGCATACACTCAGCAGCAACACTGTAGGCGCCCAACCCGAATTCCAGGCATACTCAAACGAGCCAGGTTGGGAGAAATGGGTTAGAAGAGAAGCCATCAATACGACAGCTCCAATTTTCAGCATCACAGAAATTTTTCCGAAATTACGATGTTCATTTTGCGAGCGAACTTACTAAAATATTTCGCCCGAGCATTCTGTTGATGACTTATAAGTTCATTTAAATGGTTTTGAAATTCGTTCACAACCACTTTGCTCGCACAATGGCTAGCGTAATCGGCCGCGAGCTTATCTAACAAGGCATGGGCTCTCCACGCCGGAGAGTCTTTAGGGGGATTATCTTCAGGATAAACAGGTTCAATGGAATCAGCCAGCTCGAGCAGACGCCTTGCTATCGTATTTTCATCACTTCTAAAATAGCCCACGGACTTGGCCAGATCATTCGAGCAATTTTTAAGCTGGTTATGCAGGTAGTTTTCCTTCAGCTCTTCGGCTATCTTCGCTGCTCTTAAAACAACACTGATATCAACAGTGCCATTTGGTCCTGCAAACGCGTGATTCATAAATAGAAAACAAATTAAAACAAGAATTCTAAACATACCTAAACTTTACGTCGATTTTTATTTTTTTCAACAGTTTATTTAAAGCACGCATAGACACTAGTTAACGTCCTGAATGATCCAGGTCTACGAAGCGCGTAATGTTATTAAAGAAGCGCAACTCGAACTGACCTGTAGGCCCGTTACGGTTTTTGGCAATAATGATCTCAGCAACGCCCTGCTTATCTTCCGGCGTTTTATCGCGTAAGTAATACTCTTCACGGTACAAGAAAGCAATAATATCCGCATCCTGCTCAATCGCACCGGATTCACGCAAATCGCTCATCATCGGGCGCTTATCCGTTCTCGATTCAACCCCACGATTCAGCTGGGACAAAGCAATCACCGGGATTTTAAGTTCGCGAGCAATGCTCTTAAGGCCTTTGGAGATTTCAGCCACTTCCGTAGCCTTGTTGTCGTAGCCTTCTGGGCCCGTCATAAGCTGCAAATAATCGACGATCACCAGTTTGACGTCATGCCTGAGAGCCATCCTTCGGCACTTGTTACGCATTTCGGCGATCGATAGCGCTGGGGTCTCATCTATATATAGAGGGGCTTCGCCTAAATGACCGGCAGCGGCGACCAGTTGAGCAAACTCGTTTCGCTGGACCATACCCCTTCGAAGGTTGGATAAATCGATGCGAGCTTCCGAACCGATCAAACGGTGAACCAACTGCTCTGCACCCATTTCTAAAGAGAAAAAGGCCACCGGTGTTTTGCTATGCATGGCCACATGGGCGGCAACGTTCAAAGTAAACGCTGTTTTCCCCATCGAAGGTCTTGCGGCCACAACAATGAGTTCGCCCGGTTGCAAGCCACTGGTTAAGCGATCAAAATCGGCGAAGCCAGAAGACAGACCCACCAAATGGGTCTTGTTGTTAAACATCAACTCCAGGCGTTTCATCGCCAGGCTGACCAGTTCTTGAATCGGGATCATCCCCTTTTGGGACACTTCATCTCTGATTTGTAAGATAACCCGTTCGGCTTCATCGATTACATCAACGACTTTGCGATCCTGACGATACGAAGACTGCACTACTTTGGTAGCAGCAGAGATTAACTTACGCAGCGTGGATTTATCTTTAACCAGCTTGGCATATGCGCCCACATGAGCGGAAGTCGGAAACAATGTCTCCAAACCAGCCACAAATGGCGGCCCGCCAACTTGATCCAACTTTTGAGCCTGGATCAGCTCATCCACCACCGTAATGGTATTAACGGGTTGGTGATCTGCTGCTAGCGATTGCATCGCCGCGTATACAGCCGCGTGAGCAGGATGATAAAAATCGTCAGCCCGCAGGCCTTCCATGTTCACTTGTTCAAAAGCTTCGCCGTCAATGAGCAGCGAGCACAAAGTACCGCGCTCAGCATCCAGTGCATGCGGCGGCTGGCGCCCGTGCAAGCTGCTGAGCTGCAATGAGGTATCAGAATCCGATGAAGGCTTTTGGGTATCCATTTCTTGATTAAACATTTAATTCACTAGCGTTTATGAGCCGCTCACCTCTAATTGCCTGTTTGAGCCTCACCTGACAAGGGGGGAGCCCGCCCTCAAAGCTTGTCAAAACTCGCGCCGACTGCCTATAACCTTATGATGACCAAGCCTTATCAGATGACCGCGCGCCGCAAACTCGCCATTGCCACCTGGGCTTCTCCTAAAGAGGGCAACATTTATGGCAAAATGACCATCGATATGACCAATGCCCTGGGTTATATGAAGGAGCTGAATGAAACGGCGTCAGAAAAAGTAACCATCACCCATTTGGTTGGCAGAGCCGCAGGTCTTGCGCTCAAAGCTGCGCCTGATCTGAACGGCCGCATTGTCTTTGGCCGATACATACCGCATGAAACCGTCGATCTCGCTTTTTTGATCGCCATCCCCAATGGCTATGATTTAGGCAAGTTTAAGGTTTGCAATATCGATCAAAAAAGCCCCCAGGAGATTGCTCACGAATTAAAAGCAGCCGCCCTCAAGTTGCGAACAGGCAAAGATGCGGAATTTAAGAAAAGCCAAGGTCTTATCAAAGCACTGCCTACCTTTATAATTCGGCCCCTTTTAAGGCTCACAGGCTATGTGACCGGCGCGCTGGGTCTCAATGTCAAAGCTTTGGGGCTTGAGGCTTATCCCTTTGGATCAGCTATCATCACCAGTGTCGGCATGCTGGGCATTGATGAGGCCTACCCCCCCCCTACCCCATTCGCACGGGTACCGGTGTATCTTGTCGTAACGCAGATTAAAGACCGTCCCGTGGCCCTGGATGGCCAAGTGGTCATTCGGCCGCAATTGGATCTGACGGTCACCATCGATCATCGTTTCATTGATGGCTTTAGAGCTGCGCAGCTGTCAAAAATCATTCGGCAATATTTAGAAGATCCAAAAGCTTTCGACAGTGCTCAGGCCAAAAGTCCAAAGACCGCCCCGTAAATCAAATACTGCAAGATGTGATAGCCCGCATCAATCAGCCAAAGTTTGAAACTTCGGCCACCGAATTGGTAATTAATGCCAAAAGAGGTTGCGACAAACCCTACCCCAATCAGCAATCCCAACGTTAAAGCCTGACCGATGGCAGGATGAGGGCCGACAAGCCAGCCAAAGATTGCGGCTGAGATCAAAGAAAATAGAAACGAAGCCAAAAAGGGCGTGGCGCCATGCCCCTGGCCTTCTGGTTTAGGATCTATTTTCGCTTCACGCACCCAAACAGCGCCGAATAAGCAATTAGAATACCAAAGACCGCCCAATAGAAAAATAGAAAGCGCTGAGATCAATAAAGGAAAAAATGCAACATTCATGTCATTTATTTAACATAGATTCGCAAAATACTACTTTCTGACTTTCACAAACAACCTAAGCATTACCTGACTGCCCAGCAGATTTTCCAGTTCTTTGCGCGCAAGTTGACCAATCTGTTTCAACTTTTCGCCGCCTTTACCGATGACAATGGATTTATGTCCGTCCCTGGCCACTTCCAAAATGGCAGAAATATCGACCAAACTTTTCTTAGAATCTTCTCTGCGGCTTTCATCGAACGATTCAATATGCACCTGCATGGCATGCGGTACTTCTTTTTCAAGAGCCAACAGAACCTTCTCTCTGATAAGCTCAGCGACGAGTTCGCGTTCCGATGCATCGGTAATCGCTTCTTCGTCAAACAGAAATTTTGCTTCAGGCAAAAGCGAACTAAGCGTTTTCACCAGATGCGGCAGACCTTCTTTGGTGCGCGCAGATACAGGGATAATCAGCGCAGGGTTCAGCAATTCATGCCAAGCTTGCATCACGGGCAAGACTTCTTTCTGGTCTTTAAACCGGTCAATCTGATTCAAAATCAAGATGACATTCTCAGGCAAACGCGCAGGGGGCTTGGTAGGGTTCAGCTTCGCATCCGCAATCCAGCAAACAACATCAGCCGCTGGCACGGAGCCCTTATCCGTCATCCCCGGCGTATCGACAAAAATCAGCTGAGCATTTTCTTTGGTAACCACACCATTCAAAACGCGTCGCGTCGTATTAGGTTTGTAAGTCACCGGCGCTAATTTCTGGCCGATCAAAGCATTTAATAAAGAACTTTTACCTGCATTAGGCAAACCCACCAACGCAATCGTCCCGCAATGTTGTGTCATAAACGTTTATATAAAGTGCTTTCCGATACTCTACAAGGCAGCTCATCCGTTTCTTAGACCCGTATTGACTGAATATATTTTGACCTAGAGAGCGCAAAAATGCGAACAATCCGTCTAAGTATCATGCTTCTTTTTTGCCTTTCATTTGCGCAAACTGCCAACGCAGACTCGTTTCGCAAGTTTGCTGCGGATTTTGCAGGATCTTGTGTTTACGGTGGCCTCTTCGTAGTATTTCTCCAACAAATAGGCGGTATCGGCCCATGGATGCTGTTCGCAGCTCATAAGATTTTGATAGAGCCCGGAGTACGCCGCAAGGAATAAGAGCGCAACTCGCGCAGCTAATTGCGTATGTCGAAAAATTTCGTTCTATGCACAGCATTTCTTGTCGCCAGCATTTCATACTCCCTACCTGCGCATGCGTCCTTTAGTGCGGGTACGTGGTCTAAACTTGGCGCGGGTTATGTAATATATTGTGTTGCTAGCGCAGGGGGAATAGCTAGCGTCCTGGCCATGATCGTGGAGGGGCTTGCAATCAAGAATCCTAGCGGATCGAAATAGGGGCGCGGCTCTTTACGTTGATGTTGCATGACGAAAAAGATCATGTTGTGCACCCTCTTGTTGATGGGCAATGCATCTTTAGCCTGTCCCAATCTTCACCCTGAGGTGAGAGCGTTTGGGAGCGACATGCTGACCATAGCTTGTCGTTTTGCCTGGGTAGGCCTCACCATCCTTGGCGTCAGAACAACCATCTTGGGTCTGCCGGATTTTTTGAAATACTAACCACAAGCACAACGTTGCATAAGTCATGAACAAAAAAATCACGCTGTGTGCTCTTTTACTTCTTGGAAACCTTTCTATGGCTCATGCTACTGGCGGCGTCCCACCTGCGGGAGCGGGGATTAGCGTTGGTAGGTTATTTATGTATGCAATGGCAGCGGGTGCTGGCATAACCTTTGGTCCTTGGATTTTTGGCGCCATGGCAGTTGCCAGCGCAGGGGTTGTGGCTGGGGCAGCAGGTAAGCTCAAATAACGGCCCTTTGAATATCCTCGAAACACATTTGCACTTGCTCTAAATGCGTGCGAAAGCTCAGAATACAAACTCTAACATGCCTTCATTCGTACTTTTGGCGCTTTAATTGTCAACGTCGAGGTTGTCAGCTTCACCGCTTCCATCTGTTGGCAAAGGGCATTCGTATTCCCGTATTAGCGCAGGGCAAATATCATTTACGACAGCTTGAAAGGCATCTTCATCTGAGGACAAGAGGGATTTAACAAGAGCAACATCGCTACACTTTACAGCGACACAAAGCCGCCAATGCGTAAGTTTCAGAAAAACATCTCTATCTTTGTCACAGCTATTCAAAAATCGGTCATAAGCAACCTTTCCGCTTAGATCTGAAACTAGCGCCATTCCAAAATCTCTATTTATATCATTACACTTTTGAGTCCCACTATCTTGAGGCTCATCGGCGCGTAAATCGTCAACGTCCAGCTTGTCAGCTTCATCGCCGCCATCTGTTGGCAAAGGGCACTCGTAATATTTTACCGGAGCAGGGCAACCATTATTTATCACAGCCCTGACAGCACTTTGATCCAGGGACTTAAGAAGAGCAACATCGCTACACTCTATGCCGATCCAAAGCCGCCAATTCGTAAGTTTCAAGAAAACATCTCTATCTCTATCCTTGTCGCAGTTAGCCAAAAATTGGTCATAGGCAACTTTTCCGCTTGGATCTGAAAGTAGAGCCATTTTAAAATCATTAAAATCTTCACACTTTTGAGTCCCGCTATCTTGAGGCTCATCGGCGTGTATTTTTGTACTCGCAAAAAAAATAACCATAAGCAATGTTGCAATCGTCCCGCAATGTTGTTTCATATTTCAGCTTTATAGGCGTCTTTTAAACATCCTCAAGGCGGGCCGGGATAACAGTCCTGTGCCTAATCATGCTTGCGGTGGCGGTATACGGGAAATTCTCCGACTCTAGTCTTTTAGCGCCAATTGAATATCCTCGAAACACATCTGCACTTGCTCTAAATGCGTTCGAAAGCTCAGAATACAAACTCTAACCGCTGACTCGCCACGAATGCGCGTCGGTGCCAGGTAAACGCGACCGAAAGCGTTTACCCGTTTCACTAACTCTTCGCTCGAAACCGTGCCGGTTGGCTTGAAAATCAAAGTGCTAAGCTCTGGTTTCGCCATGATTTCAATCGGTAACTGTCGCAATTGTTCGTCTAGCCAATGCGTTAACGCTAATTTTTCGCCCAATGCCTGCCGAAATGCACCAGCGCCATGGAGTATCAAAGGCAACCATAGCCTCAGGCCCCGAAATTCGCGGCTTAGCTCAGGGCCTAAGCTGGCAGGCGAATTGATATCGCAATTGGCCAGATAATCCGCCTGGTAGGTATGAATGCGCAGCAACGCCTCTCGATCTTTCACCAGCAAGCAGCCGGTGCCATAAGGAAGAAACATGCCTTTATGAGGATCGAAGGTAATTGAGTCGGCCATAGAAATGCCGCGAAGGCGTTTTTTGCCATCTTCGCACAATACAAACGCACCGCCGTAAGCGGCATCGACATGAAACCAAAGGCTTTCGGCCCGGCACAGTAGTGCGATGTCTTCGAATGGATCGATGGCGCCTGTGTTGGTTGTCCCTGCGGAGCCGACCACACCGATGGGCCTTAGGCCATTGGCGCGATCCTGCTTCAGCTGCGCTGCCAACGCCGGCATACTTAATTTAAAGGCTGAATCCGTGGCAATTGCCACACAGTTTTCTGGGGGAAATCCCGCCAGAAATGCTGATTTTTTGACACTGTGATGAACTTGATCGGACACATAAATAATGGCTTTAGAGAAATCGCCTGACTTACCCAGGGCATGAACGCGCATGGCCATGAGCGCGGTTAAGTTGGCGATCGAGCCGCCAGAGGTGAAGATACCGAACGCGCCGGTCGGTAAACCGAACTCGTCGCACAACCAATTTAAAACGCTGTTTTCTAAACTAATCAACATGGGCGCATGAGACTCAATGCCAGTAAAGCGGTTCATTAAGTTGCCAATAAAGCCAGCAAGCGCAGAGCTTTTAATGCCCCCGCCCGGGACATAGGCGAGATAGCCAGCAGCGGTGGTGCCCATTGCCTCTGCGCACCCCTCATGGAGCAGCGCCAGAATTTGAGAGAGACCACCAGTGAGAGGTTCTTCTACGATCCCGGGAATCGACTGTGCCCCGATACTTTCAGGCATGACATCGGTGCCCAGGCCACTGGCAAAATCGGTTATCTGGCCTTGCCAATCGCGCCATTCACTTAAAGTAGGTTCAAATCCATTTTTCACCAGGATTCATAGGCCCAGATTGACATTTTTGGTGCTGGGTTCAGTATTTTCCCTATGTTCACGGGCATTATTCAAAACATTGGCACTTTTAACCGGCAAGGCGGCAGGGTTAGCATCGAGTCCACCATGGACCTAAGCGATGTTGCCGCTGGGGATAGTGTTGCCGTCAACGGTGTTTGCTTAACGACGTTAGAAAACCGCTGCCTCATATTTGATCTTGGCCCTGAAACGCTTGCCAAAACAACTTTGGGGGGTTTAATCAACGGCTCTAGTGTCCACCTCGAAAAAGCTATGCGTTTATCCGATCGACTAGGAGGGCATCTGGTGCAGGGCCATGTCGATGGCGTTGGCGAAGTTTTGAGCAGACGCGAAATTGACGGCTCGCTCGAGCTTGTTTTCGAAGCCACCAAAGAGATTACGAAATACTGCGTGCCCAAAGGCTCCGTCACGATCGAAGGCGTTAGTTTAACTTTGAATCAGGTGGACAAGCAAAGCTTCGGGGTTTGCTTGGTGCCGCATACTTTAGAAAAGACGGTTTTAGGCGCTTTGCAGCCAGGCGCCCATGTGAACATTGAGAATGATTTGATTGTTAAAACAATTGCGCATCTTTACGCCAACGCACAATAATTTCTCGCTGTGACAGTGAGCCTTCCGTTGAAAAAACCGTGGCCGATTCTTTGCCATCTTTTTCCATGGTTAGTTTGAAATCGAAGCACAAGATACACCGGTTAGCCCGGATCTGTTTGATTTCAGTGATGTTGATGCCTTGGCGTTCTTTGAGCCAAGTGCGAACGGCTTTGCTTTTTGCAATCGCTTCATAGCATTCTGGCGGGGCAGCTAGCGCCGAAGTGGTTACCAGCAGCATTGCCAAAGTAAGTATTTTTCTCATGATAGCCTCCGAATGGAGCTATCTTCGAGACTAGGATTGTGGCCAAAAAATCTGCAGCGCGTTTTTGCCGGTTTGCTCGATCACTTGGGCTAAATCTATTTCTTTAAGCTCGGCTATTTTTTGAGCGACTAGTCGGACGAAGGCTGGCTCATTGGGCTTACCGCGGTGGGGGATCGGGGTGAGAAAGGGCGCGTCTGTTTCGATCAAGAGCTTATCCAGCGGGGTTTCCCTGACAACCATCCGGAGCTCGTCAGCGTTTTTGAAGGTGACGATGCCGGAGATCGAGAGATAGCAACCTAGGTTTAGGAATGCTTTGGCGTGGTCTCTGTTGCCGGAGAAGCAGTGGATGACGGTAAATCCACCCGTCTGCTCAGATAAAAACGAGAGGCAGTCTTCGTAAGCGTCTCGGACGTGGATAATTAGGGGCTTTGTGAGTTCTCTGGCTAGTGCTATTTGAGCCTTAAAAACTCGGCTTTGACTCTCTCGGTCGGAGTGGTCGTAATAATAATCTAGGCCGCATTCGCCGATGCCAACGCATTTTGGATCGCTGGCCATGGACCGAATTTTTTCCAGATAATCAGGCTCTACTTTTGACGCTTCGTGAGGGTGGATGCCGGCTGAAAAGTAAACGTCTGATTGAAGCATCCCGAATGCCTGAGCATCGCTCGAGCTGGCTATGTCACAACCAATATTGATAAAGCGCTCAACGCCGCTTTCTCGGGCGCGTTGCAACACTTCCAAATTTTCTACATGGCAATGGGTATCGATTAACATAATTCTCCAGCGCGATAGCCGCTTAAGATTGCTCGGGCTAGGCCGCCATCAGTGAGCGGATCATAGCCTCCAATGCTTGAGCCTGCGGCGATAAGATTAAGCGCATATAATTCGCCAAACTGATCTAGCGGCCTTTGTTGATGGTCCACTTTTAAGCCACGCGAAAATAAGGGATCGCCTTGAATGGGTAGACCAAACAGAACTTCGCGTTTATCGACAAAACCACCGCTCAGAAACCGACCAGTGGCCAGGATTATCTGCTTAGGCGCTAATTTTTCACCGCTGGTCAATGTCACTTCGGTAACACGATAGGCTTCGCGTTGAAAACCTGCCAAAGAATCAATCTGGACGCCCCGGCTCAAGGCATTTCCAAGGCGCAGGCCTGGGATCGAATGCGACTGGCCTAATAACTCGCTGCCCATACACCCCGACTGCTTCGCTAAATTTTCTAAAAACCTGCCCGGCGATTTTAAACCGAGCGCCGCTGGGAAAAGCAGGTGCGAAAAGCCTTGGGCGGTGCCACCTATCGCAGCCAAGCAACGCGCTTGCTCACCTGCATCATCAAAATTCTTAGCGAAGTTTAAGAAGCTGGTCCAGGATTCTTGATCTTTGGGCTTAAACTCTACCACCAGCGGCTTGGCTCTAAAGCCCTGCTCGCAAAGCATTTTGGCAACTGGCGCGGCTTCGAAACTGTTTAACCCTGTAAACTCAGCAACGCCAAGGATTTGCTCGCCAGACAACTTGTTCAAATCGAAGGCTTGAGATTTTTGCACCATGAAGCACTTTTTCACAGCACCCATCTGAGTGATCGCTTTACTCGTCTCCATCAAAAACAACTCGGCAGTGAGCGTTTGAAACAGGGCGAATGCTTTCGCTGCGTCAGCTTGCTCGGACTCAGCGGGCTTCAAGATATCAACAGCCCCCGAAGAGTATCCACTGGCACCGGTGGATTTAGCGATCCATCGGACCTCAAGCCCCCGTTCTTTCGCTCTAGCAGCCGCCACCGCGCCGGCTGCGCCAGCTCCGATGACTAGGACATCTGTTTGGTTCGACATGTCTGAACTCCTAAAGCCATCAGTAAAAAAGCCGCAAAACACAAAACAATGGTTGGGCCCGATGGTAAATCGCCATAGTAGGAGATAACTACCCCGACAAAGCTAACCAAAGCCCCGACGGTCCATCCCACCCACAACCTGGCGGCTAGATTTTTCACCAAAATGGTCGCGATAACCGCCGGGATGACCAAATAGCAAAAGACCAATAAAACACCGGCGATTTCAACGGAGCTTGTTACCACCAAGGCAAAACTGCAGTAAAAAGCGAAATCCCAAAAATAACTCAGCTTGCCAGCTTCAAACGAAGCTTTGAAAAATTGTTTTCTGAAAACCCAGTGAAACAGCCCAATCGCCGCGTATAAAATCGCAGCAAAGCCGAGCGTTTCAGGCTCAACCCATAAAATGTTTCCGGAAAAAAGTTCCCGAAGCTCATCCGCACCATGAGGAAGCCCACTGCTCGCTAAAATGGTGGCGGCCAAAGCGACTGCATAAAAGATGCCGATATAAGCTTCTTGAGAAACATGACGTTCTTTCGCTTTGGTGATCACCAATAAAATTGCGCCGCAAATAGCAAAAACCAGTGCGGACAACTTCGGGGCAACGCCTAACAAAATCCCGACCACCGAGCCTAAAGCGGCTACCTGCGCCAAAGCCAAATCCACAAAAACAACCTGACGCGCCAGCACATGAATGCCCAAATAGACGTGAATCCCCGCCAGCAGCAGGCAAGCCACAAAGGGCCAAAACATGGTTTGAATAAAATCAGGCATAACAAATAGCTCCGGAAATAAGCAGATTTACCCTCACAAGCCTCACAATGCAAGGAGCGCGCCAATTTTGAGCCCAACTTGATATTTTTGTTATGCGTCACATCCTCATTGCTTCCTTTATTTTTTGCGGCACCTTAAGTTCAACAGAAATAGACAGCTTCACGCTTCGAGATAAAACGCTCAAAGATGGCACCGCCGAAATGAACGCCATGATGCAGCGCTATTTAGACAGCGCCGTGGCAAAGATGAATCGCGCCGGCTCCTGCGATGCCAAAAAATTCGAAGACACTTTGCACGGCCTCACCGGTGGCTTGGCCTGGTCCAAGGTCGAAGGTGAAATCGAGCATTCTACCATCTTAGACAAACGCACTCTGCCTAGATGCGAATCAGTTTACCAAGATATCTGTTTGGTCGATGGCGTTGCGCTCTATTTAGCGCGGCTAGGATTTTTGATGCGATTCGGGAATCTCTATATTGGATCCGACAAGTTCGGTCATTTCATTGATCAAGGCTTCGACTATTATCGATCGTTCTCGCTCGAAGACGGCATGCGCTTTGGGGAAATGACTGAAAGAACCTACTATGGCCTCATGACCACAGCCGTATATTCCTACGGGGATTTGTCAGCCAACTTAGACGGGTATCAATTCTGGTCAAGTCTAGCAAAAGGCGATGATCCTTATTTCACTTGCCAAAATAACAAGTGGACCCAGGTAAAACGTTTCGACTGGATGGATTACGCGAATGCAGCTTGGGACGAGGGTTTAAACTGCAGCTTCTATCGCAATGAAGAAGTGACAGAGCAGGTTCACGCCCGAATTAAAAAGGCAGGCTTCACCTGCCCGGTTGATAAATCCTACTGCCCTGAAATGATTCGGCACTACGGTTATCTAGCGCCCCGAGTAATTTCGCAAGCTTGCTTTTATTAAGGCGCCAGGCGGCTTATCGTCCATTGCCTGCCTTTTAGGTCGTAGCTAAAGCGATCATGAAGGCGGTTATTTCGGCCCTGCCAGAATTCAAAATGGAAAGGTTTTAATAAATAGCCGCCCCAAAAATCTGGCCTTGGGATTTGTTTTCCTTCGTATTCTATTTCCAGCCGCTGATATTGCAACTCAAGGTCTTCGCGGTTTTCTAGGGTCTGACTCTGAGGTGAGCACCAGGCGCCAAGTTGACTGCCCCTGGGCCGCTGGGCAAAATAAGCGGCTGAGTCTTCCGCCGAAAGTTTGCTGACCTGGCCGCGTAGGCGGACCTGGCGCTCCAGCTCTGGCCACCAAAATACGCCTGCGGCCTTTGGACAACTTTCGAGCTGGTGAGCTTTATGGCTATTATAATTGGTAAAGAAGTTGATGCCTCGCTCGCCCGGGTCCTTGACCAATACGATGCGTGCGTCTGGCATACCGTCCGCATCCACGGTAGCTAAAGTCATCGCATCGGGCATCATGGGCTCTAAGTTTTTGGCGTCCAAGAACCATTTTACAAACTGCTGCATCGGGTCTGGATTAAGCCCGGATTCTTCCAAATGGCCCTGCAAAAATTGACGACTGTGCATAAAATACTTCATACAGGTTAAAAGCCATCCAAGTAAATCTCCAAAATTGAATTTATCCTGATATAAGCCTCTTATATGTTTGCTGAAGGATATATTGGAATTGCCGGTACGATCGGCGTTGGGAAATCTACGCTCACCGAAGAGCTTGCCAAAGCTTTAGAATTTGAGCCTGTTCTCGAAGAGGTCGATGGCAACCCTTATTTAAATCATTTTTACGAAGACATGAAAGAATACGGCACCATGATGCAGATCTGGCTGTTAAATCAGCGTTTTCGTCAGCATCGCGAGTTTGTCAATCGAATCAGTTTGGGTAAAATCAAAGGCGTGGTGCAAGATCGAACCATTTGGGAAGATACCATTTTTGCCCGAATGCTCAATCATCATCCTGATAAAATAATCAGCGATCTCGATTATAATACTTATCTAGATCTGTTTGATAACATGGTTTTAAGAGAGCTCGTTTTTCCGCAGCTTTTAATTTATCTAGACTGCAAACCAGAAACTGCCATTAAGCGCATTCACTCTCGCGGTCGAAGCATGGAAAACGCGATCGATTTAGATTATCTCAGATCGTTGAAAGAGCATTACGACCAGTTTGTCGTTGAAATGGAACAAGCGGGCGTGCGCGTGCTCAGGATTTCGTGGGAAGAGTTCAGGCCGATTTCAGAGATCGTCAAACAAGTGCATGAATTCTCACTAAAACCGTCGCACTATACCAAATGGGTTAGGCCTCTTCGGCGCTAGGTTAAAATCGCAGCCAAAGCTTTTTGCAGGGTTGGGTACTCAAACTCGAACCCCATCTCCAGCAGTTTTTTGGGCTGTACTTTCGCGCCTTCAACGAGCATGGTTTTTGCCATTTCGCCATAGCGCCACACAATCAGCGATTCGGGCATATTGAGCTTACAAGGCCTTTTGAGCACCTTAGCCAAAGTCTCAGAAAATTCGCGATTGGTCACAGGGTTCGGTGAGGTTAAATTGACCGGACCCGTGGTTGGGCTTTTAAAAATCAGAAATTCGACTGCAGCAATCCAGTCAGCTAAAGATATCCAGCTTATAGGCTGGTTTCCGGAAGCAATATAAGCACCAAGGCCGGTTTTAAAAAACGGCAACATGCCTTTTAAAACACCACCTTCAGTGCCCAAAACAGGCGCGCTTCTTAAGTGGATCGTTTGGATTCCTTTTTCTTGTGCTTGCCGTGTTGCTTCTTCCCAAGCCACACAGAGACTTGCCAAAAAATCATCTCCATGAGGACTGCTTTCATCAAATACTTTATGATCATCCGTGCCATAATACCCCACCGCAGAAGCAGAAAGAAACAATTTAGGAGGCGTTTTCAGCTTAGCCAATGTTTTAGATAGCAGTTCGGTCGATTGAATCCGGCTTTGAATTAGCAGCTCTTTTTGACGCGGCGTCCAGCGTTTATCAGCGATTGGGGCCCCTGCGAGGTTGATAACAATATCAACCCCTTCAAGCCCTACCCGTTCGATATGTCCCGATGAAGGATTCCAATAAACTTCTTTGGAAGTACCCTGACTTGGCTGAGAGCGAATCAGCCTTTTAACCTCGGCCCCATGAAGTGTGAGCGCTTTGGCAAGAGCCTGACCCAAAAATCCTGAGCTACCAGCTATAGCAATGGACGGGTTAGGCTTCCTCATTATATAACGATACAACAGATTTGTAGCGCTTCACAATCAATCCAGCCAATAAAATCCAGCCTACCATCAGGGCCAAAACCAAATGCATACTATAAGCTGCAAGCCCAAAAGTGAGCATAAAAATCATTAACAAGGCCGCACTGCTCTTGGCAATTCGATAAACCAAGATATCAATGAGCGCCTTTCCTTGCGTTTTTTCGGCATGACTAAGCGGAATATAAAGCATTTCTTTGGAAGCCCTGAACAAAGAATAGTCAAACATCTTGCTAGAAATCTTCAAAATCGCCGCACCCATAAATCGTGGGCTGCCAATAAAGCTACAAACAAACACAGACAAAAACACCGGAATGCCCACAAAAACGCCACCCATGCCTAAAAGCTTGATAATATAGCCCGCAAAAAACTGCAGAAACGCAGCCAAAACATTGTCAACGGTATGAATCTTACCAATAATACCCGTGCGAACGTCCGTATCCGTATAAGTTGCTTCCAAGAAAGTGTTCCACTGCAAATCAATCAACGAAACCGAGATTTGCACAATCGCGATCAAGAACAACAAAGGCAGCAAATAATGGCTATTTTTGACAACCGACAACGCTTTCAGGCCAACCGCCCGCTTTTGAGCGTCAACCACTACCGGCTTAACCAGTAAATTTTTCGAAAACACCCAAGTGAGCAGCGCACAGGTCCCAAGACAAGGCACCACGCCAAGCAACGCCATCGAAGTGCCAAAATGATCGGCCAGCACCCCAACCATCAAATTACTAAATCCACCAATCGAGCCAATGGCCAGCACCAGCCCATAGGAGCGGCGTGCAGATTTAAGGTTAAAAAGCGTATCCGCCAAGCTCCAGAAAATCTCGACCAGCAACACCATGTAAACTTCACGCCAAACGTAAAGCATGTAAACTGATCCAGGCAATCGAAGCTCATACATCCACAAACAAATCAACATCACCAAAATACTGATAATAGCGGCGCAACCAAGCAATCGCAGCAAAGAATATTTAACGTTAAAATGATTGTAAAATCCAATCGCCAGTGCAGTCACAAAAGGTGACAACAAATAAACCAAAGGCAAATTTTGCGCGCCGTGATGCTTTAAAAACAGACTGTCGGTCACAGGTCTGGCAAAGCCATAACTCGCGATAATGCACATGCTCAGAAGCGAAAACTGAATTAGTTTTATGTGGGAATTGGGCTTTTCTAAAGTCACTGCCTTTCTTTAGACACCCTTTGTTTGATTTTCAATGCCCATTTTTTGTAGAATCGGTTATGCCCCTGCGCTTACGCATGCTAGCACCCGATCATAGCGAGCCCCTTTTTGAACTTATTAATAAAAATATAGACTATTTAAAAAACTGGTTTGAGTGGGCTCATAATTTAAAATCCCAGTCAGACGCAGATAATTTTATCTCTCAGTCTATTCATAAAAACAGACATAATAAGTCCTTTGACGCAGGCATATGGCTTGCAGACGAGCTGGTTGGTGTCATTGGCTTCCATGAAATCAACTGGACCCACAAACAAGTCGAAATCGGCTACTGGATCTCCGAAGCTCATCAAGGCAAGGGTCTGGTAAAACAGTCCGTTCAAGCCATGATGACTTATGCTTTCAGAGAATACTCCCTAAACCGCATCGAAATCCTCTGCGACACCCACAACCTCCGCAGCAGAGCCCTGGCTGAAAAGCTGGGCTATTCCTTCGAAGGCATCGAGCGAGAAGGCCATCACTTTTTGGGTCGATTTTTCGACGTGGCCTGTTATTCTTTTCTGGCCAAAGAATTCAAGGCCAGCGGAGAGGAACCCTATGTCCAACTTGCAAGACAAATACGCGCCCCATAGCATCTGCTTCGGTTGCGGCCCAGCCAACAAACAAGGCCTACAAATCAAAAGCGAGCCAGGCCCCGATGAAGTTATCGCCGAATTCCATCCAAAGCCGCACCATGCCGCTTTCGAAAACATGCTCAGCGGCGGCATCTGCGGCACACTTTTAGACTGCCACAGCAACTGGACCGCGGCTCACCATTTGATGGAGCGCAATCATTTGGACGCTCCCCCATGCACGGTCACGGCTGAATACGCGGTTAAACTGCTCGCCCCCACACCCATGACAGGGCCGCTCACCATCAGAGCACATGTTGTGGAGGCCAGCGACCGCAAAGCTGTGGTGGAGGCTAGCCTAGAATCGAACGGGCAAGTGACTGCCACCTGCCGGGGTACTTTTGTTAGCGTAAAAGAAGGGCACCCGGCTTATCATCGGTGGTAGGTTTTCGAGTCTTGGTTTCAGAAAAGTAATGCAGCAACTCTGCGGAGTACGCTGCCAATCCCCCAAGGCCGCCCATAACCAATATTTTGTCATTGCCTATAAAAGTGGCAGAGAATTCAGCCCGCGGAACGGCCATATTTTGCTCACTTCTGGTAAAAATCCCGGATGCAGGATCGAAGATCTCAATGGTCTTACTAACTCCGGGCACTTTCTCATCATCCCATCCTACTTGAACCGTCGCATCACGCCTTCCACCAAAAATCGCTACTCGGCCATCTGAAAGCAAAGCTGCTTGATGCTCCCCTCGAGCCTCTGTCATCAAAGTTAACAAGTGAGAAAATCGCTCCGTGCCCGGGTCGAAAAACTCCGCCTGGTCGTTGTAGCCACCAGCAATCAGAACGCGCCCATCTCTTAAAGTAGTCGCCGTATGTTCCGCCCTCTTATGGCTCATAGGACCAACCAGAGACCATCGATTATGGGCAACATCATAAATTTCTGCCGATGAAAGTAGCCCGGTAATGCCAAAACCACCCGAAATCAGCACCCTATTACCCGGCAGTAAAGTTGCCCTATGCCCAGCTCGAGCCAAACTCATCGGAGCAACCTGCATGAATCTACCCGCTGCAGGATCGAAGATTTCGGCCGACGGCGTCTGATCGTTACCAACAATCACACCGGCTGGCCCAGACCAACCACCCGCCAATAAAACCCGCCCATCTGGCAACAGAGTGGCAGTGTGGTGCGCTCGATTAACCAACGGTTGATGAGACAATCCGAAAAAACTTCGTGAACTATCCAAAAATAGCTCAGCGGACTGCAATGCCCCGTACCCCCCCACCAAAAGCACATCCCCGCTTAGCAAGCGTGTGGCCGTATGGTAGTAACGAGAAAAACTTTGAGCATGATTTAAGGCAAATTTTCCATTCCCAGCCGTATAAAGTTCGTCGGAAGGCCCCTTGTCAATAAACTGGCCTCCTGAAATAAATATATCACCTCCATTTAGCAGCACCGCCGCATGAGAAATGCGAGGAACGCTGACAGTCCTGGGAATGGGCGATGAGAATATCTTATCTCTAAAGTCCGCACGAATGCATTTAGCCGCATTAGCAAACGGGCAACGCGCATGCAGATGCACATACCTCATATCAAGACGGTCCAAACTTAACGAAGACAAAGGCGATAGATCAGCAGTCTGGCTATTTTTCAGCTCAAGATATTTTAGGTTCGTGAAGACACTGAAAGGACGTAAATCCAAGGTTTTGTCACTCCAAATGGACAGCGACGCCTGCCTCATTAAAACCTGTTCAGCTGCATAGCAAACGTCATCTGAATTAAGAGAAATCGGATCCAACTTACGCGCAGACTGCACCAAAGCAGCAATGGTACTTGCCAAAGGTTTTGACGATTGAGGAGATTGTCCCAAATCGCAATATTGAGCGAAGGTCTCAAAATCTACTTTAAAGTCTTTCTCCAGGTAAGTTACATCACGGATGTCGGCATAGGCTGAGGAGCAGTCTCTAGGCGAATTAAAGCATAATAAGCTGGCTTCGGTGATTTCGCGTAGGGAATCAAATAGAGAGTTTTCCATTCGCAAAAAATGCGTCCGCTGACGCGAGCTAACCCTAACAACGCTTTCACGAACCAAACGTCTTACCTGCATATATTGCGTATAAACTTCGTCATATTTTTCTGACAATCGTTTCCGCACCAATTTAATCTGCTGACTGAGCTCCGGGGTCATTTCTATGTGAATATCTGCCGCCCGATAATCCTGGGTGGTGCTAGACAAAATTGCAGCGCTCGCTTTAATTTGAGCAGGAAAACCTGTTCTAGTATTCGTGGCGTACTCAACAGCTTTTTCAAGAACCGCTTTGCAGTGCTCAAATTGGCCACTCGAACACTGCACGACCTGATAGGCTGACTGGTCTTTGTTTCCAAAAATTTCTGTAACTCGATCAACATGCCCACCAAGCTGCAAAACATTAATCGTCACTTTTGTTCGCTTACTTAAGGAAGTCGTAGCTCTTTCGACCTCAGCGCTTGCAGAGGCAAACGGGGCATCGAAACTAAATCGTGCGGCAAAAGAATTCTTTTCCTGTTCGTTTAGGAAATCAATTCGAATAGAAAAAAATAGTTTGGCGCCCAACGTTTGTTGAACCACAAATTCATCTCCGCAACCTTCGCGCCAACGTTCAGCATTTCTAATGTCACGCAGCACCTTCGGGTGCCTAAGGACACGATTCTTGAAAAAATAGCTGCCGGTATAGATCGCAGATATAGAGAATTCGTCAGATTTAGACGCGTTATAGAAATTGGTGGAAGCGCTGGCCGCCAATAGGCCTAGCCGAGCTTTAGCACCTACTTCAAAACCAAGCTCAGAAGCAAGTTGTTGTTCACTGATTGAAGTTGAGTAAGAAATGGAAGCCTCGGGTCTCCCTTCCAAAACCACGTCACCCGTCACACATTCACCGGCCAAGCTTTGACGCTCACTGTTGTAACCCTGGCCAAGAAGGGGGTTAAAGCTCCGGGTAGTCATCAATTCACCTGCCAAAGCAGACAAACAGCACAATAGAATCAACAGGCATTTCATGCATGCCCCAACTATTACAGGCGACCGAAAAATCCCTCGGAGAACAAAATTAGCTTGGCGATACGGCTATCATTAGGCAGCTGCTCAAACTCCTTCAATGTTTCCGGAGCATGAACTTTAATAAGTTGATAGAGTTCTATTTTGTCGCCAGCATAAGATCTGCGTATGTCCAGATCTGCAATCTTATGGAGATTGTCGGTTATTAAAATATCTTTCAGGACAGCCAGCACCAGACTTCGACTCGGATTTTGTTTCCAAGCAACGGCCTTTTCAAGATAATCGATAGCCACGATTCGATCTGAGTCAGCCGAACCAAATGACTTCAAAATCTCGTGACTAGAAGATATTTGGCTTCCATCAGATAAGATTTCATTCAGCCGAGCTTTTTCATCAGCGCTTAGCAAAACTTTCGAACGAAAGTGATCAAAATCCAACATTGGCTTTTCCACGATTGGCTCGCGGAGAGACATGGTGGAAACCACCTCCAAAGTGGTTGAAAGTGGCGGGATTAGCGATACCGGCCCGGCTAAGTCTGCATGCTTGTGAAAGCTTAACCAGCTAACAACAACCACCAGCAGCACTAAGCCAAAGCTAAATAGCAGTTGCCAACTTCTGCGCGACACGCCTTGCTCCTTCTTCATCTAAATAGCCACCAGACCTAACAGGCAATCGGGGTGTGGGAACGCGAGCCCCATCTAATATTGCTTTGCGGATTTCAGCTATTGTTAAGCTTGGAAATTCGGAAGCCAGAATAGCTGCAACTCTTGATACGCGAGGGGCTGCATAAGAAGTACCGCTTTCATCCGAGAAATATCCACTTCCGTCAGTCATAATGTCTGCATAGTCATTTCCTTTATTAGCCCTTAGAGCATCCGAAGTGACTACAATGATATTGTCCCGGCCCCCTAAAGATTGGGGACAGTACGTGGAGTGTATCCTTGTTAAATCATGCTTAAGGGAATTTCCAGCTCCCAAAACCCAAAGAAATGGTTGTTGCGGATCCCCAATCGTATTTCCAAATAAGGATGCATTCTCGCATGAGAAACTGTCGTAATAAAATAGAGCCGATACGTTAATTACCTTGGCGTGTGCCTTCACATCATCTTTCCAATTAAGGTAATCAGAAAAACACTGTTCTAGGTTCATAGGAATTGCAGACAATGGGGCATTCACAGTAGCAAGATGGCTAATCGATTCGCCGTGACGTTCCACCATTTGGTCTTCCCGATTAAACAAATTCATCTCGACAAGAGACATAACTCCAGAGAGCTTATCAGCAAGCGTCAGGCGCTGGCCACTTGCTGGCCTCATCCAACCCCAAAAGCTTTCGTTCAAATAAGGACCTAAACGGAACTTTACCCCATTAGAAGGTAGAAATCCGGTATCGCATACAACGACAGAGCTGGTGGATTTCTGCTCTGCAGAATGACGTAAATCGAGCTCACTTCTAAAGTTCGGCTGTAGGATTTGTTTATCCGAATCAAGCAGTTTTCCCCTGCGAGAGTGCGTTCGTACCTCTCTAACGAGATCCCCGGAAGCTGAATCAATATAAACCTTAAATTTATAAATCAGATTTGGAGATAATGAAGGGTCAACTTCAATTATGACATAGTCTTCGTGGTAAGGAAGCTTGACATCTTTCTCAATGTAAACCTGCCTCCGGACGGAAACACCACCAGCATATTGAATAGTTTCAGAAATCTTATGCCCCTTGAACGGGGGATAAAGCTGCTCAATAATGCAGTGACCCGCGCAGCCATCTTCCGTGAATAACTTAGAAATGGGTTTTGCGTCTCTCACCTGTGTTCGAACGTACCGCCAGGCTTCAGCAACAAACGGGTACTGTTGCAGGTTCAATTCGGGCAAAGAAGCATGAGGCCGATGTTCTATGATATTAGGCCATCTAGAGGAATCTGGCTCCCAATAATATCTTTCCAATCCTCTTGAAATATAATCAAGGGTGAGGCGAATTTCAGAAATGAGCAGATTGCTTCTCAAAGATGGAGCTAACTGACTATTATAATCGTGTAGTACTTCCGTTCGAAAGATTTCGAATGGTAAAATCGGCAACTGCATATTTTTACCACTCGTTACGCGATTCGATCCGATATAAAAGAACGTTGTATGGATATCCGAAGAATCCAAGCATGCCCCGGTTCTCGCAGCACTAAATACTTGAGAAGTGTTGGGGCAACGGCAAAGGCTAAACTCAGCATCGTAAGCCCCGCCTATATTGGCGCAACGTTCTCTCACGCATTTAAAGGGATCGCCCATATTTGCCCGGCAGCTGTCTGACTCTGGAGGAATAGCAACTTCAGGCTTAATGGGTTGGTGCGGTGCGCTAACGAGCCTTTCAATCTGCGGGGACGAATCAGAACACGAGAGTATGAAAATGGCCAGCAGATAGAAAATGGGTAATAACTTCATTGTACTAATGCCTTTGGAATTGCTGCGCTGCGTAACAGAAGGCGATTTAAGTATTTAACGCCCTCATTTTGGTAATAGACGGATCCATTTAAGTAGCCCTCGCCCACAACTACTTTTTCCACGAGGTGTTCTGATACAGTCTCGACGTTATACACCTTTCCTTCGTAGGATGTCTCCTCAATGGAAACAACGGGATCCAGTGCACCACTAGCCAAAATTAATTGATCGTTAGTAGAAAAAGTGTTGGCTGCGCGCATATAACCTTTCCCGTCGATCAAAGGATGATTACCCGTCACCTTAAGCTTGCCCCCAGAAAGCATGCTGAAATTAAGTATCTTTTGGATTCCAGGCACAGCATCGGTAATGAAGTAGGCAATCTCACCAATTTTATACGTCAGATTATCAATGGAAGAACCCGACTCCAAAACCATTATTTTTGAAATATTACTGACATACGCATCCATAATGCCTATGTGTCCGTCAACGAACCACAGTTTTTGTTCGGGTGTGTAACAGCCAGCAGCACAAAAAAATAACGAGTTATAATTGTCCGGCACAGTGCAATCAGCGTCTTTATTTGTTGGTGCAAACCAATTGAGGGGGTTGTGGACACGCCCCATAGAATCCACCATCCCAAAATATGGGTATAACAGTGGAGACCCTTTTTCAGATTTTTCGAGCCAATCCAGTGCTTGCATTTGATTACGTCTAGTTGGAAAACACCTCCAAAACCATAAACGTCTTCCTTCCGCCTGAGCCGCGTCTAAGCTATCGTTTAAAGTATCGCATCGATCTGGAACATTGATAGCAATAGAAGAACCACAAAAAAGCAAATAAAAGCCGAGATATTTCCAAACCATCCGCTTATAACAATAATGGATTTCAAATTATTTCAAATTTGTCAGCCGAGCCTTCGGCTCTCGCTGGTGGTGTTGTGGCGCCTACCCCAGGTTCCGCTTCGCTTCACCTGCGGCTATATTCGAAGTCCGCTTCGCGGACGCCACCTCAAACGGGGTTGATTAAATCCCACCTAGACACACCGGATGTTTCTGGGCCCCGGCTCGGAGGCCGGGGTGACAAATAGGCCCTTCAGTTTGTCCGCGAAGCGGGCACCGAATATAGCCCCGGGTGCAGCGAAGCGGAACCCGGGGAACGTACACCCCTCGCACGTATGAGAGCCGAAGGCTCGACTGATTCAGTTCAAGCCCAGTTCTTCGTAGGAGAGGACGTCGTCGGCGGATAGTTCTGTTTTGACGCCGCGGCCTAGGAGTGGGAGTTGGACGATGATTCTACGGCTGCCGGTGGGTTCTTGTTCTATGACGCCGTGAGCTCCTTTTAGGGGTCCTTGGGAGATTCTTACTTGTGTGCCTTTGATGAGTTTTTGGGTGGGCTCCAGGACTTTTTGCGAGCCTATCAATAGTCTTAGGCTGTCGATTTGTTGGTCCGGGATGTGGATCGCCATGCTGCCGGCGCCGGTTACTTTTTGTCTGCCTACCAAATCTTGGACTTGTTTTAGGCGGATGATTTTAACGCGCAGCTCGGCGGTAAGAGCTAAATTGACGAATAGGTAGCCAGGGAAGAGTGGCTCGCTTGACTGCTTGATCCTATCGCTCCACAACTTTCTCGTTTGGCGGGTGGGGAGAAAGGATTCTACGCCCAAGCTGGCTATTTCTTCATGAGCTGCTTTTTCCTGGCGCGTGTAAACTGCCAAGGCGTACCACTTGGTTATATCGTCGGGGGACATGCCTATGGTATCACCCAGCAGCTATTTTGGCGGATCTAGGCGGCGCTTTCACCGTAGGGTTTTTTATCACCGTATTGACCGTAATAATAACGGCCGTACCAATAATAACGACCATATGAATAGCCATATTGCGTTTTATGAGCGTCGAAATCGTTTAGGATAACGCCGAAGAGATTGGCATGCGCGTCTTGGAGTGCGCGAACGGCGCGGCGGGTGGCTTCTCGGTGGGTGACGCCGGTTTTGATTACCAATAGTGCGCCGTCTACGAGAGCGCCTAAGATGACGGGGTCCGTTACCGCGCCGACTGGGGCTGAGTCGAAAATAATTTTGTCATAACGGGTTTCCAGCTCTGCGAAGACCTGTTTGAATTTCTGGGTATGCAAAAGCTCAGACGGATTGGGCGGTACCGGCCCGCAGGTTAGGACGTCTAAACCGGGGATCGATGAATGGTGAATGCTGCGGTCCAAATCACATTCATCTACAATGACGGTTGATAGGCCGACATCGTTATTCAAATCGAAACTCTTATGGACCCGAGGTCGCCTTAAATCGCCATCGACCAAAATGACCTTGCTGCCTGATTGCGCCATGGCGATCGCCAGGTTGATAGCAGTGGTCGTTTTGCCCTCGCCGGCCATAGACGAGCTTACCAGCAAACTCTTGAATGGTTTATCTGGCGTCATGAACAACAAATTAGTTCGAATGGCCCTTGAGCACTCGGCGACCATGCTTTTGGGATGTGTCGCAATATACAAGTCTCGGTCCTTAGATTCGACGAATAATTCTTGTTTGGTTTTGTCTTTGCGCCAGGCTTTATTTTCCAAATGAATGGCAGGCAGCACACCTAAGAACGGGAGTTTCAGATAAGACTCCACATCTTCTTGGGTCTTGAAAGTTTGGTCCATGATTTCCAACAGCAGTGCCATACCAACGCTTAACAGGAGTGCCAGCATGAGGCTCGCTATCATGTTGGTGTTCCAATCTGGTTTGTAAGGAGCGCTCGGGATCCTTGCTTGATCTAGTAGGGAGACGTTGTTGGCTTGCAGCATACCAGTCAGGCCAATTTCTTTGAGTCGATTGGCCACCAAATCGTAGAGCTTGGTGTTGGTATCCACCTCACGTTTTAATCGGCCATAATCGAGGCCGATTTTATTGAGAGAGGCTTCTTGCTGCCTTTGGGTAGCGATGGCTTCTCTCAAGCCTTGTTCTGTTGACAACAAAGTTCGTTGTTCGCGCTCCAGCATGGTAAGCGTGTTGCCGATTTCTTCACGTAGGGTCTGCTCCAGTGCCGTGATTTCGGTTTGTAGGGTTTTGATTTTTGGGTGTTCAGGCAGATATCTTTCGGATAGTTCGGTGTTTTGCCTTTTGAGCTCCAATAGCTTGGCTTTGATTTCGCCTACCATTGGGGCCTTTTGTACGTCGGCCAGCGAATCCAACAGGGCGGGCTCTTTAGCCACTCTGGATAAGGCGTTGGCATCTACTCTGCCGGCAATTTTTTGGGATTCGATTTCGGCCAGTTTGCCTTCAAATAAGCCAACGCGTGTTTTTAGCATTTCCATTTGGCTTTCCAAGCTGGCGTTTAAAATGCCGTGCGATTCCATGTAGGCGTAAAGCTTATTTTCGGAGATTTCGAGCTTTTTCTTCAGATCTTCCTGTTGGATTTGCAGCCAGTTGATTGCCTCGCCTGAGCCTTCGCGGCGGCGCTCGATTTTATAGTCAAGGTAGGCAGAGGCGATGGTATTGGCCAAAGTGGTGGCAAATTTCGGGTCCTGATGGACAACTTCTACCGATACGATGCGTGTTTTTTTTGCTGGGACGATGCTGACGTAAGAGCCTAAATAGTCTGCGGCGTCGATATTTTTACCAACCGTTTTGGCGAGATTCATGCGGTCAAACGCCCGTTTGAGGATTTGCCGACCCGACATGATTTGATATTCGGTTTGAAGGAGCGCTTCTTCAGCCCAAAAGTTATTGGCCGTGCCCACTGGGTTTACTTCTTGAACACCGGTTAAAACTTGAGGTGCCTGAGGCATGATGATCAAAGTGGCAGATGATTTGTACAGCCGCTCGCTTCTTAAGGTATAGACCACACCTAAAAGCATCACGGTAACGAAAATCGTCAAAACCAATGGCCATCTTTTCTTCAGCGATAGGAGGTAGCGATAAAAATCAATTTTGTCGGACACGATGAACAGGCTCCGGGCTTAAAAAAGGCTTTGAGGAACGAAGATAATATCACCAGGCATGACCGGCAGATCGGGCGCTTCCCCTGCCCCAATGTCTGACATCTTTGCCGTCATCTTCACGGGCCTGCCGTTATCACTCCTTGAAATAATGGTGCGGTTTGCAGCAGCCAGGGGTGTCGGGCCGCCAGCTTTAGCAATGGCGCCGATAAGCGTCATATTATCTTCGTAAGGATAAGGGCCAGGCGTTTTCACTTCGCCCAGCAGGTAAATTTTTCGGGAGTTAGATTGCTGAACAAAAACAGCTACCTCAGGATTTTTTAAATATTTTTTCTTATACTCGCTGGCGATCAGATCAGATGCCTCTTCAGGTGCTAAGCCGCTCACCAACAAAGTGCCGATCAGCGGCAAACGGATGGTGCCTTCTGAGCTTATTTGATGTGGGCCTGAGAGTTCTTTTTCTTCAAATATTCGAACATCGATAACATCGCCGGCACCCAATAAAGCGCGGCTCAGCTTTTTTAGTTCAGGCTTTTGCTGGATAACAGGCGCATGAGCACACCCCAATGTGCCCATCCAAAGGCCAATCAATGCATACCTGAAATAGGTCATGAACGATTAGTCGATCAAAGACACTAAATTAGTTCTAAAGCACGCAAGTGAGCAGCGGATATCTTTTGGCGAATCTTGAAAAATTCTTCCCAAGGGTCACTCTTGTCGATTTTGGCCGGCACAGTTTCAATGTTAAAACTTGTGGGCAGCAACGATGCTTTTAGCTGCGCCCAGGTCAAGGGCATTGATACAGATGCCCCCTCGCGCGCCCTCACCGAATAGGCAGCGACCGCGGTGGAAGTTAAATCATTTCGCAGATAATCTACAAAGATTTTGCCAGCACGAGCTTGTTTATTGGCTTTGGATATATAACGCCGTGGCTCATCGCTCTGCATTGAGTCCGCCAGCGCTTTGGCAAAGCCTTTGACCACTGGCCAAGTCAGGCTAGGCGTCAAAGGCACAACAATATGCAGACCTTTACCGCCGGTTGTCTTCACGAAGCTTTCCAGACCAAGCTCTGTCAAACGAGCGCGAACTTCTTTAGCCCCTTCGACCACCAGCTTCCATGGAACCGAAGGGTCTGGATCTAAATCGAAGATGACCCGATCTGGCAAACTTGGATTTTTGGCTAAACACCCCCAAGGATGCAGTTCAATCACGCCCCACTGCACCAGCGAAATCAGGCCGCTTACATCTTTGATCATCATGTAGCTGTCCTGATGACCCTTGATATCCACCGGCACTTCGTAAAGATGCGGGGATTTTCCAAGCCCCACGTGCCTTTGAAAAAAACACTCTGAGCCAATACCCTCAGGACAGCGAACCATTGACAAGGGTCTTAAGGCAACGTGTGGCAATAGCCGTGGCGCTACCGCTTCATAGTATTCAGCCAGCTGTTGCTTGGTGATGCTGGTGCCTGGGTAAATCACACGTTCGGGATGCGAAATCTTGATATCCCGCTGAATGGCTACGCTCGGTTTATCCTCCCGCAAGGCGATAAAGGACGGATGGCGCAGCCTTTGATCTTCCGTCCATTCAGCAAACTCCACTTCGCAAGCGAGCTTGGGACTCACCCACTGCGCGCCTCTTTTTTCTGCGGTAGAAACCTCTTCAAACGGCATGGTTTTGATTTTTAAAGCATCGAGCTTTATTCTAAGCGCAGATGCTGTTTTATGATCAAAACCGGTGCCCACTTTGCCGGCGTAAATCAGCTTGGTTTTTTCGTAATAGCCAAGCAAAAGAGAACCAAACCCGCGCTCTTGATGCTTAGGCGGGGTAAAGCCGCCAATGACAAACTCCTGGCGATGATGACCTTTGGTTTTCATCCAAGCGGTGCCGCGGCCGCTGGCATAGGGTAGATCGGCCCGTTTCGAGACAACGCCTTCCAGGCCTAGCTTGGTGACCTCTTCCAGCATGGCTGAGCCATTTGCAGCAAAATGCTCGCTGTACAAAATGCGATTTTTGACAACTTTGGCTTTCAGCAATGTCTCAAGCAGTTCTTTGCGCTCTAGCAGAGGCATTTTGCTTAAGTCTTGGCCACCTAGATAGAGCAAATCGAAAGCGTAATATTGCAGATTGCTGTCTTGATTTTCACTCAAAGCGTTTTGGAGGAGTTTAAAGCAGCTAACGCCTTGTTTGTCCGCGACCACGATTTCGCCGTCTAGGATGGCATTTTCGATGGGCAACTTCTCAAGCGTGGTGGCAATAGATTTAAACTTATGGGTCCAATCCAGACCGGTGCGGGTGTAAATAGTGGCTTTACCACCGTTTACGTATGCAATGCCGCGATAGCCATCGAACTTGATTTCACGAATCCAGTTTTTGCCCTCTGGCATGGTGTCGCTTAGAGTGGCCAACTGCGGCGGCTTAAAAGCCGGCATTTTAGACTTTTTTTTTGAGCCGCCTGCAGCAATTTCATCCATGGTCCGGTCGGTGACAACGCTGGTGACGTGCTTTGTCAGCAATTTATCGCCATCGCCAGCTTTCACATACTCGTCTTTGTGTTTGATAAGCAGCCAGTTGTTTTTCGTGCCTTTATCTTTTGCGCTCGGGCGCATGCGGACCAAGGTCCACTCGCCCTTCAGACGCGTCCCATGGATGATAAGCACAAGCTTGCCAGCTTTAAGGCCCGCACGCGGGTCACCCACGGGCTCCCAAGTGCCTTCGTCCCAAAGCATGACGGTGCCGCCGCCGTATTGGCCTTTGGGAATGGTGCCTTCGAAAGAGCCGTAATCTAAAGGATGGTCTTCCACCTCAACGGCCAAGCGTTTGTCCGCAGGATCTAGGCTTGGGCCGCGGGTAACTGCCCAGCTTTTCAAAACGCCATCGAGCTCTAATCGAAAATCGTAATGCAGATGAGACGCGGCGTGCTTTTGGATCAGGTAGCGATTGCCGCTTTTCTTTTTGACAGCGCCTTTGGGCTCAGGCGTTTTGGTGAAATCACGCTTTTTTTTGTATTGGGTTAAGCTGGCGAGCTTAGCCATGGGCAGCCTTTTTTTTCGGCGCGGCGGCCTTTTCTTTTAGGCTCTTTCTTAAAGCGTCCATCAGATTAATCACCTTGCCCATGGGCTTTTCATCGGCCACTTTTTTCAAGGGACGATGCTCCACTTTCGAGTCTATCAGTTCTTGCAAAGCTTCACGATAATGGTCGTGGAATTTTTCCGGCTTAAACGGTGAGGTCTTACGCTTAATCAGCTCTTTGGCCAAATCGAGCTGTTCTTTGTCTATCTTGCTCGCTTTAATATCAGCGAAATAAGGTGCGATGTCTTTGATTTCATCTTCATAACGCAGCGTTTCCAAAATAAGGCCGTTTTCGTAGGGCTTGATGGCGCAAAGCCTCTCTCTGCCAGCGATGGCCAGCTGCCCAATGCCTATTTTCTCGCATGCTTTTAAAGCCTCGCGAATGACGGCAAAGGCATCATGACCGCGCTTGCCATCTGGGGCGACAAAATAGGGCGTTTCGAAATACATGGCGTCAATGGCGTCCATTTCGACGAACTGGGTAATTTCCAACGTTTGACCCGACGGGATCTTGAGTTCTTTGATTTCACTTGGTTCAATCAGGACATACTCGCCCTTAGAAACTTCATAGCCTTTGACAATGTCTTCTTTATCAACCGGTTCACCATCGACCACGTTTTGATGGTGAACACGCTGGCCGGTAGGTTTGTGAATTTCATGAAAAGCAATTTGCTTAGATCGGTTTAACGCTGGATAAACGTTCACCGGCAGGGAGACTAAAGATAGTCTTATTTCGCCACTCCAATACGGTCTAAGCACAGTAATAAATTAAAATAGACCCGTATTATTTGCAACTTTATTTGAGATTTAATAGGTCAATCGAACGAACACATTGGCCTCATAGCGCGTAAAAAGGTCGTTTAACTGGCTACCATCATCTGCGGCTACCCACCCGGCAGGGGTTAGGATTTGGGATACATTGGCATTGGTCCAACGCCAAAAAGCGTCCGCCGAAATGCCGGCCGCAAGCCAATCTGAAAATGAATAGCTAAAATGCAGCGCCACACCAGTGAATAGATCTCTGCGATTTTTATAATCTTCTCTGATACGAAACTTGGTGACCGAAAAAGTGGTGTACGGTTTGCCGTATTCCAAGAACCCAACTTGGCCATCGAGCCCCAAAATCCATCGGCCATTAAAAGATTGCTTCCATTTAATCTTGAGCGAGTTGCTAAATTGATCCAAAAAGATCGGCGTCGGTGCCATATCCCGAGCCAGTGCAAAATTGATAGTAGCATTGGTGTCGTAATTCCAATCCAGTGTTAGCTTTGCACCCATGGGAAACGACGTATCCGGAAGTCCTTGAGCGAAATCTTTCATGAAAATTCGCGAATATTGCGCTGAAAGCGTTGTCACCAACTTGTTAGTAATCCGGCCGGTCACTCCCGCGCCTGCCCATAAAGGATTCAAAGTGATCAGCTCATCGTTCGAATCAACGCTTTCAAAATAACCGTAACGAATATCCGCAAAAGCCGCCGTCTTCGGTAAGAACTGCCAAGCCAGCCTGGATGACAGATAATAAGACTGATTATTCAAAGACCGAGGCACGCTTGACGTTTTTTCATAAATCAAACCAGGGTAGCCTTGCACCAGGTACTCACCCTGCAACGTAATACCCAACTTACCCGCACCGGGCCGATAGGTTGTGCCTAGCACGCCCTTACCGGTTAAGTTGGTCAAATTACCAACGAAGAGCTCGCCTAAATTTCTAGAAGCGGTAAGGCCACCGTTAGTAAAAAACGATACCACCCCGCCTTGATTATAAACTGACGTGCCCTTCGCGTTTCCCTGGAAAATCAAAAAGCCTGGATTCGCATTAAGCCCAAACATGAGCCCCATGTCCGAATAGGCATCGAGACCAATTTGAAGCTTGCGACCATGCGCCGATATTTGAATTTCGGGCCTAACCCTAGCAAACATGTCCGCGACTGCTCTGTCAGCGATTTGAAACTTCGTGAGCGAGTAAGGATTTGTGCTGTATCCTAGACCTACCTCCGCGTTCAGTTTTAGCTTCGAAAAACTGTCTTCAGCAGCATGCAAACTGCTGGTAAAACCAACAAATAGAGCCAAGGAGGCGAAGATAAATTTCACGCTCTTCTCATAACAGATAAGGCTGCACAATTACAGCCGAACCCGTCAAAGAAATCTGGAGCTGGCCCTGAGATCCGGTATCCCAAGTCTTCGCGCTGGCAAGCTCCCAACGCTTTTTGACACTCTCATGGGGAAAGCCAAACTGATTTTGAGCCTGCGTACAAAAGATCACATGCCGTGGTCTGACTTGCTGAACGAGATGTTCCGAAGACGAGCTCTTAGAGCCATGATGCGGTGCTTTTAATACGTCTGCTTGCCAAGTTGGATCCGCCCGCTGCTCTGCAATGCTCTCCAAATCGCCTGGCCAAAGCGCACTGGTTGCACCGAAAGCCACCTTGAGCACCATACTATTATTATTAGTGCTCTCAGAAATCATAGACGGTGCCGGATATAAAACCGTCACCACTGCCTGCCCGAAGTGATGCTCGCCATGCAAATCATTTACTGCTCTTACTTTGCATCCTCGGACACGTGCCAAATCGAGCAGCCGCGCCATCAACGGGTGCCTTGCATCAAAACCGCTATGCCAAATCTCGCCAACTTCCAAATTTTTGACCACTTCGAATAACCCGACAATGTGATCAGCATCCGGATGCGACAAAGCGAGAACGTCCAACTTCCGAACGCCCTTTCGCCTCAAAAAATTATACAGATACGTTTCGCGCGGACCGCCGTCGATGACCATATTTCGGCCATCTGGAAATTCAAAATAGCTTGCATCCCCCTGCCCCACAGGTAAGACGGTGATCAAAACCCCTTCCTGTCTTGCCAAAACAGAGGGGACCAACACCAACAAACACGCCACCAGCCCAAGCTTCCAATATCTCTTCACCAAAAGCGCTATGGCAAAAATAAGCCCGGTCGCCTGAAAAGCAGTGGGGGGCGTCAACCCTACAAGCCCGCCAACATAATCGCCCAAGGCTTCACAAAGTGCTTCGAGTGCCCCCGCAAGACTCGCCGCAGGCTTAAGCATGCCAATCACCGCTAAAAAAATCGCTGGCGTCTGCAAAAAAACCGCAATGGGCACCAGAATCAAGTTAGCCAAAAGCCCGCCCAACGCGACCGCACCAAAATAATAAGCGCTGAGAGGCAGCGTCATCACCCCAGCTGTCAGCGGACCCGAAAGCAACAACCCAAAAATCGCCAAGTACGACAGCAAAAAGCTTGGATCAAACACAGACTGCGGCGCCAGCAACACAGTCACAAACCCCGCAATGCCAAAAGTCTCCAAGATGGAAGCGTCTCTTCGCAGGAGCAGTCCGACCAGCGCCACCGAACTCATCAACGCCGCCCGCACCGCCGAAGCAGAAGCACCCGTCAGCCCGGTAAACATCCAAATAGCCACCAGCGTCAGAATCACCGCCGGAATGCGCGCCCGAGAAAGTCTGCCCACCCACGGTATCAACAGTAGTATCAGCCTAAAAAAGTAAAAAAACAAAAACGAGAGACAACTCACTTGCAAGCCGCTAACTGCCAACAAATGCCCAGCCCCCACCAGCTGATAAATCTGCTTTTGCTCGTCCTCAAAAAAATCGGTATCTCCAATCATCAAGGCGAGTAAAACGCCGGCCTCTCGAGGGCTTAAAGAAACAAACAAGCGCTCCCTCAAGCTCTGGCGGACATCTGCCCAAAAAAACTTTTCAGCGCCCGCTTTTAAAACCCGAATCCGAAACGGGTTATGTACAGAAAGCCGCCCATCAAAGCCCCGCGCAAGCCCCAGCCAATAACTGTCAAAATCCCCCGGCATCATGGCATGTTGCAAGTATTTCACTTCGCCATGAACGCGAACCCGATCCCCGGCCAAAACGCCCACCATCGCTGCGCCATCTTTCAGCGAGACCTTGAGCCGAAACCCCTGATCGGCGCGCAGCATTAACTTTTTGCCGGAAAAAATAGTCGGCGTGACTTCCTCAACCACGCCTTCAAGCGCGGCATTGCCGTCAGGAATACGCGCCTGGCGCTCCAAAAATCCATCCAAATGATGCCTCGCCAGCGCGGCAGAAAGCGAAAACGCGCAAGCAAATACCAATATAGCCCGCAGCAATTTAATCGGCACCCATAAACAGGCAAAAGCAAACACCAAACAAAGCGCCAAGAAATAAAAAGCTGCAACAGACGACAAAAAGCCTGCATAAGCGCCGGCTAAACACCCGCCGAACAATAAAAGCGCAGGGTAAATGCTACCAACCCATGCCCAAAAGCCCAAAAGCTAAAGCTAGCACGCCCATGAAATACAGGTTCTTTTGCGGAAGACTCGCCTGAGTCGCTTCAAATAAAACCCGGTTATTCAGCCTCGGTAGCCTGTTTACAAAATCCACCACTTCCATCTGAGAAGCAATCAGCCGATTCTCCCGGCCATAATCCAAAAGCGCCGTTCTAAATTCCTCACAACTTTGAAAGCGTCTGTCCTGATCTTTGGCCAGCGCCTGTTTTAAAATATCGCCCAAGGCCGCAGGAATATGCGCCGGTACCTCAACCTCGCACGCCAAAATCGATTTCAACGTCAGCAAATCATTGGAGCGCTTAAACAGCCTGCTCTGCGTGCAAAACTCAAACAAGATAACGCCCATGGAAAAAATGTCGCTTAGGCACGATATCTTCTCACCCGCCGCCTGCTCAGGCGACATGTACCCGTACTTGCCTTTCAACACCCCGGTGGCCGTATGGTTGGTCTGGTTCTCCATTTTTGAAATACCAAAATCCAAAAGCTTCACATCGCCACCCAGCGTCAACATCCAGTTCTGGGGCGAAATGTCCCGGTGAATAATCCCCAAATCATGAACATACGCCAGCACTTCCAAAGCCTTCACAAACAGCGCGATTAACACTTTTTGGGAAATCGGATATTGCGAAATGGAACGCCAATCTTGTCCTTCCAGGTACTCCATCACCGCATAATCATGGTGCACTTCCATCACCCTAACGATATGCGGGTGTCTTAATTTAGACAAAATACCAAATTCGTTCTGGAACATTTTAACGTATTCTAAATCTGATGCCAAATGCGGCAAGATACGCTTAATAACGACGGCTTTTTTCTGCGCATTATGTGCCAGAAAAACTTCCGCCATCCCACCAGTAGCAATTTTTCTGACCAGAGCATATTGTTTCACAAGAAAAAAACATCTTATGCACCAAGGTTGTTCCAATGGAAAAGTTAGACCACGTTCGCCATAAAATCGACGAAATCGATTCACAAATTATCGATCTATTGGCGGAGCGTTTGACGCTGGTCAAAGAAGTGGGCCATATCAAACAGCTGGTCCATAAAAATCTGCAAGATCTGCAGCGTGAACATCAGCAACTCGATGCGCTAACCAACCAGGGCGTTCAAAAAGGCCTATCGCATGCCATGGTTCATGCAATCTACAAAATCATTTTCGAACATTCTCTCGCCGCCCAGCACACAGGTGTGCGATGTCTGGTTGCCTATCAAGGAACTACTGGCGCCTACAGCAGCATCGCCGCAAAACGTTATTTCAAAGACCAAGCACATTTGCAGCTGCTGGGATGCGAAACGTTTTTGGAGACGCTCCTGTCCGTGCAAAAAAACAGAGCTGACTTTGCGGTGGTGCCCGTAGAAAACTCCATCACGGGCTCAATTCATGAAGTGCTCGATTTGCTGCCAGAAATGAACCTAGCCGTCTTAGGCGAAATTCAGCAACCGATCTCACATTGCCTGCTGGGCATTCCCGGCGCAAAAATCGATCAAATCCGGCGCATCTACTCCCACCCGCAAGCGCTCATGCAGTGTGCCGGCTTTATCGATTCGCTTGGGGATAACCTGGCGCAAAGATACACAGACACAGCCATGGCTGCTGAGAAAATTAAAACGGACGCTGATCCACAGCAAGCCGCCATCGCCAGCAGCGAGGCAGCAAACATCTTTGGCCTACAAATCCTAAAGAGCGACATTGCCGATCAAGGCAACAATCAAACGCGATTTGTGATATTAGGCAAGAAATGAACGTGCTCCAAGGCAGTCCAGTCATTCCTGGCGATAAGTCTATCTCCCACCGAGCACTCATTTTTGGCGCCCTTGCCAAAGGTCAAACCAAAATCCGTGGCCTTTTGCGTAGTGAAGATGTGCATTCAACCTTAAACGGCCTTAAAGCGATGGGCGTTTCCATTGAAGATAATGGCGAAGAAGTCATCGTTCATGGTCAAGGCCTCGGCGGACTGAAATCGCCCAGCAAAGCCATCAACTGCGGCAACTCCGGCACCACCATGCGTCTATTCATGGGTATTTTAGCCGCTCAAAATTTCAGCAGCATCCTCATTGGGGACAGATCTTTATCCAAAAGACCGATGAATCGAGTGGCGATTCCGCTTAAACAAATGGGCGGTCATATATCTTTAACTGAAAGCAATCATGCCCCGGTACAGATACATCCGGCGTCTTTGCATGCCATCGACTACCGGCTAGAAATCGCCAGCGCGCAGGTGAAATCGGCCATTATGCTGGCGGCGCTATTTTGCCGCGGAACCACCAGACTCAGCGGTCTAACGCAAAGTCGCGATCATACAGAACGCATGCTGCAATTGTTTGGCGTTACCATTGGGGTGACTGACGAGCAGGTGATTTCCATTGAAGGCGGCCAAGAACTTTCGGGTTGCAACATCGACGTTCCGGGCGATCCATCAACAGCAGCCTTTCTGATAGCAGCAGCTTGCTTGGTGCCAGGCTCAAACATCGAGCTCAAAAACGTCTCGCTCAATCCAACCCGTTTAGGCTTTATAGGCGCCCTGCGCTCAATGGGCGCGCAAATCAAAATCGTCCCCACAAATGAAGGACCTGAACCAAGCGGCACCATCACAGCATCTTACTCACAGCTGCAATCGATTCACTTGCACGAACAAGCCATCCCGGCCTTAATAGACGAGATACCCATTTTAGCCGTCGTTTGCTCTCAGGCAAATGGCATTAGCGAAATCCGAGGCGCCAGCGAACTGCGCGTGAAAGAAAGCGACCGCCTGGAAGCCATCGCGCAAAATCTAAAAAGCATGGGCGCGCAAATCGACGTATTTTCCGATGGCTTTAAAATTAGAGGCCCTCAAAAATTAAAAGGGGCACTGATACAATCCCATGACGACCACCGCATCGCTATGGCATTTCACATCGCGGGCCTCGTTGCCCAGGGGAACACTCAAATCGACCATCCTGAGTGCGTCAATATCTCCTATCCACAGTTTTACGACACGCTCAGAGACCTATGCTTATGAACTGGACACCCAATAGTTGGAGAAGCAAGCGCATTTCCCAGATGCCTACCTATCCAGATCTAATCAAGCTGGCCGAAATCGAAAAACGGTTGTCGGTATACCCACCCTTGGTATTTGCAGGCGAAGCACAGCGCCTGAAGGCGCGCATGGCTAAAGTCGCCATTGGTGAGGCATTTTTGCTCCACGGTGGAGACTGCGCCGAGAGTTTTGCCGATCTCAACACCAAAACACTCAGTGATAATTTTCGCATCCTTTTGCAAATGGCCGTGATCTTAACTTTCTCTCTGAAAAAGCACGTGGTCAAGCTCGGGAGAACTGCGGGCCAATTTGCCAAGCCCAGATCGAGTGACATGGAATCGCGTGATGGGCTTACCCTGCCATCTTATCGCGGCGATATTATTAACGGATTCGCCTTCACCGAAAGTTCACGAACGCCAGATCCAGCCCGCATGGAACGCGCTTACTTCCACTCCGCCGCGAGCCTCAATTTGCTGCGCGCATTCGCACAGGGCGGATTTGCCAATCTCGAAAAAGTTCACGCGTGGAATTTAGACTTCGTTCAACAAAGCGCTCAAGGCGAAAGCTATGAGAGCGTTACCAACAAAGTTCAAGAATCCATGAGCTTCATGAACGCCCTGGGCATTAACGGCCAAAACTACAGTCAAATTCGAGAGATCGAGTTTTACACCTCACACGAAGCTTTACTATTACCTTATGAAGAGGCCCTCACCCGGCAAGACACCGATTCAGAAGCAGGCAATTGGTATGACTGCTCGGCTCACATGTTGTGGGTTGGAGAGCGCACGCGGCAACTCGACAGCGCACACATTGAGTTTTTAAGAGGCATCTCAAATCCCATCGGACTTAAAGTAAGTTCTCAGTTGCCCGAAAATGATCTGATCAAGTTGATCGATATCTTAAACCCCAAAAACGAATTGGGACGCCTAACCCTGATCACCCGATTTGGGCATCAAAAAATACAAGATGCACTGCCTAAGCTAATCCAGCGGGTGAGCGCTGAAGGCAAAAACGTGATCTGGTGCTGTGATCCCATGCATGGCAATACTTTGACCGCTTCTAACGGTTATAAAACGCGCAATTTTCAGCATGTTTTAACGGAAGCACAGCACTTCATCGCGATCCATCAAAATGAAGGAACGTATGCCGGCGGTGTACATTTTGAAATGACTGGTGGAAACGTCGTGGAGTGCGTTGGTGGCGATCAGGAAATCGAAGAAAAACACCTAGAAAGTGGGTTTTATGAAACGCTTTGCGATCCTAGACTGAATGCATACCAGGCATTAGAATTAGCTTTTAAACTGATCGCGTAATGGGAATAAATAGACTTCACAGATCAATAGCGATCCGCGATCCACAAGACCCTCCGGGCAAAAATCGCAAAATATTCTTTTTTCGTTAGTTTTTTTAGGGGCTTGTCTGGATCTTCGAAATCCATGCTTGCCTAATCCGTCTGGCTGTTGATACACCCAATGAGACTTATGGTAGCGATCCGAGAATTTGAAACCCAACCGATAGATCTATTTGGCGAAACGTTGCAGTCGCTTAAACGTCGCCTAAGTCTATTTGTATGGCAGGGCTTTTTTGAGCCTTTGTCGTTTGTTTCATTGGATCAAAATACTTTAACCGTCGCTGCCCCATCTTCATTCCATCGGGATTGGGTACAGAACCATTATTTAACTGAATTACAAGAAACCGTTTGCCGTGTTTATGGCCGGCCTTTAGATATTAAAGTGATCGAAGGCAAGGATGAGCAAAAGACTCTACGTCCGCCATCCTTTGACTCCCTACCATCTCTTTCTCCAACAATGTCTAACTCCATCAGCCCTCTGAAAGCAGCTTTAACGGCTTCAGAGCATGCTCAAGCGCCGATGGTTTTTGAATCGGTTAGCTTAAACCCAACCCACACTTTTGATGCGTTCGTGCCAGGCCCGTCCAACAACATGGGCTTTGCCGCCTGTCATGCAGTCGCAGAACAGCCTGGCGCTCAATATAGCCCTCTGTTTTTGTTCGGACCGGTGGGCATTGGTAAAACCCATTTAATTCAAGCCATCGGCCTTTATGCGCTGAGCAAAAACCCTAACACCAAGATTTTGTACATGACCGCTGAACAATGGGTCAATGCATATATCATGGCGATCAGGGAAAAGCGCTTTGATGCTTTTAGAAAGAAGTTCAGAACTGATTGCGATATTTTATTAATCGATGACATTCAGTTTTTGGCAGGTAAAGACGCAAGCCAGGATGAATTCTTCCATACTTTCAACAGCCTTCATCAGGCCCATAAGCAAATTGTGGTCACGTCGGACAAGTATCCACATGAAATCGAAGGCTTAGAAGAAAGGCTGCAGACGCGCCTATCTTGGGGCCTTATTGCTGATATCAGGCCGCCTGAAATCGAAACACGCATCGCCATTTTGCATAAAAAGGCTGAGTCTTGCGGCATTAAATTGCCTCATGATGTCGCGCATTACTTGGCCGCTCAAGTGACCACTTCGGTTCGTGAACTTGAAGGCGCTTTGCTGCGCTTGTCAGCGTTTCTTTCGGTAACCAAGTCTGAGATCTCTTTGGCCGCTACCAAAGAATACCTATCTCCTGTGTTCAGACGCAGTGCGGGTGCTTTAAGCTCCGAAAAAATCTGTGAGCATGTGGCGGCTTATTACGATCTCAAGCCCATTGAGCTCAAAGGTCAGTCTCGTCAGCGCCAAGTCTCATTGGCTAGACAAATTGCCATGGCTTTGTGCCGTAACATGATGGCATTTAGCATGCCAGAAATCGGCCGCATTTTCGGCGGGCGTGATCACACCACCGTGTTGTCATCGCTTCGAAAGATCGACGAGATGCGTGAAACAGACATTAGCATCCAGACAGTTTTGTCTCGCCTCGAGAAAAGTTTGATTGAGTCCTGCTAAGAGGCTATAAGCCTTGGATGCGTCTTTTTCTTTTAGCTTGCCTGTTTTCCCTCTCGTCACTCTCATCAAAAGCGCCCGGGGGACAGCTTCCTCAAGGGGTTAAGCCACTTCATTACGATCTGGCTCTGTCGGTTAATCCAGGCAAAACTGATTTTTCGGGCAAAGCGACCATCAAGCTGTCTTTGGCCAAGCCCATCAAAGAATTCTGGCTACACGGTGAAGACCTTAAGATCACAGACGCCTATGTCCAAACTGCCACCGAGCAAGTAAAAGTCACTTACGAGCAAGTCACATCAGAAGGTGTGTCGCAGATCCGCGCACCCAAAACCTTGCCTGCGGGTGAGCTCACCTTGACGCTGCAGTATACAGCGCCCTATCAGAAAGACCTTGCCGGTCTATACCGCGTTGCTTTCAACAAACTTAATTACGTCTACTCTCAGTTCGAGCCTATTGCCGCACGGACATGCTTTCCAGGCTTTGACGAGCCCAGGTTTAAAACACCTTTTAAGATTTCCTTAACCGTACCTAAAAACAGCTCAGGCATCTCCAATGGTCTGTTGCAGCAAGAGATTAAAAACAAAGACGGCACGAAAACGCTGCTCTTTGAAGAAACTGCCCCTTTGCCAACCTATTTAATCGCATTTGCTGTAGGCCCCTTCGATGTGGTGGATGGACCTATGATGGGTAAAATACCTCTGCGCGGCATCGCACCTAAAGGTCAAGGCAAAAATATTAGCTATGCGTTGTCCCAAACGCCTCGCATTTTAAGCATTTTAGAAGACTATTTTGGCATTCCCTACCCTTACAGCAAACTTGATATCATTGCCGTTCCTGACTTTGCAGCCGGAGCCATGGAAAACGCAGGCGCCATTACTTTTAGAGACTCGCTCTTACTGCTCAATCCTAAAACAGCGCCCGTTTGGCAGGTAAGGCGCTTTGCTGAGGTCATGGCGCATGAACTCGCGCATCAATGGTTTGGCAATCTCGTCACTTTAGCTTGGTGGGAAGACATCTGGCTGAACGAAGCCTTTGCCACCTGGATCGCCACCAAAGTGATCATGCAATACGACCCTGCGTACCAAGCTGATTTAGAAGCCCTAGAAGAAACTCAACAAGCCATGAACGCGGACTCCCTCGCCTCGTCCCGAAAAATCGCAGAACCGATCACGTCACATCATGATATTTACAGCGCGTTCGATGCCATCACCTACACCAAAGGTGCTGCCGTTATTGCCATGTTCGAAGAATATTTAGGCGCAGACATATTTCAAAAAGGCGTGCGCAATTACTTGGTCCACTATGCGAATCGCAATGCTGACACGCGAGACTTCATTGCGGCCCTGTCCAAAGTTAACGGTATCAACTTATCCTCGAGTTTTGAAAGCTTCCTAAATCAGCCAGGCGTGCCGCTCATTCACTTTGAGAAGGACCGGTATGCTCAAAAGCGCTACCTGCCACTTGGCTCAGATCTTGATCCCGATCATTCTTGGGTCATTCCATTTTGTCCCGAAAAGACGTCCTGCCAAATGCTCGGCAAGACCCAAGGGACCTTGGAAAACTTTGGTTTCCCCGCAAGAGCAGGCAAAGGCTACTACCGTTTCTCGGGTCATTACCCCTTTAATTTTGCCAGTGCCAGCAATGCAGACAAAGTCGTCCAAATAGCAAACTTGAAAGGCGCCTTCACATCAGGCCGTTTAAACACCAGCGAACTTCTGCCTGAGCTCGCCAAATTCGCTAAAACCAGTTCAAGATTCACCGCCACCGCACCAATGTCCACGTTGTACTGGCTCAACAACTACGTGATCAAAGCTGACACCAGGCCTCATTTTGAAGCCTACGCTCGAAAAGTGTATACGACGAAACCGCAGATGTTAGACAGCAACGAGCAAAAGCTCTTTGACGCCGAATACAGCGCTTTTGAAGCTGAAGTCGCTAAAGACCCAGCCATTCGAAAAGATCTTCTCAAAAAAGCCCTCGGCTATTTAATCAAACCCTCGAGTTTAGATCCAGACCTAATCAAAGTTGCCTTAACGGTGCTCATTCAAGAAATGCCCGCCTATTATCCAAGACTCAGATCGATACTGGCCAAAAGCAAAGATGCCATTCAACGACGAGCCGTCATCGGCGCGCTCGCTGAATCAGATCAATCGCTAAATCTAATTTTATCAAAAGATCTGAGAAAAAATGAAATCTTAACCTTGCTTGGCACGTATATGAAACGTCCAGAACATTTTGAAAAAGGCCTCGCCTGGATGGAAGTAAACCTGCCAGCCTTGATCAAAAGCCTACCCATCAAAAGCACAGGTCATTTGCCCTGGACTTTGACCGCCCTTTGCAGCGCCGAGGATGCGAACAGAGTGAACACTTTGTTAAAACCATTCATCCAAACAATGCCCGGCGGTCCCAGAGCGCTCAGTGGCGCGGTAGAACAAATCAAACTGTGCGCGGCCCTGGCAGAATCACAGGGGGAAAACGCTATGCGCTTCTTCAATGCGGCGGGTATCGCCTCCACGAAATCGTAGGCGTTATTTCCTTGGATTAAACTTCGACTCTTTGCTCAAAGATTCGAATAAATCTTTTTCTTTAACCGTCAATTTCGATGGAACTTTAATCTGTAGATTAAGGAACAAATCGCCAGGACCATTTCTGGTTATCTGCCCCTTTCCTTTCAGGCGCATTCTCGTTCCACTTTGAGAACCAGGTGGGATTTTAAGTTTCACGCGTCCTGAAAGCGTCGTAACTTCTAATGTTGTGCCCAGGGCCGCTTCCCAAGGCGATAGCGATAAAATCATTTCAGTTTCAGCCGGTTTTGCCACTGGCGGCTCATCCTGCCAAGCTTGGCTGCGGCGATGTTGGCCAGGGGTGCTGCCGAAAATGCTGTCGAAGAAGCTGCTGAAACCGCCGCCAAATCCGCTTTGCGCACCACCACCTCCACCGCGCAGGTCGCCGAAATCGAATTGGACGCCTTGCCAGCCCGGCGGAGATTTGAAATTATCGCCGGCTTTCCAATTGGATCCTAGGGCATCGTATTTTTTGCGGCTATCAGGATTTTTTAAAACTTCGTAAGCTTCGCTGGCTTTCTTGAACTTATCTTCCGCGCCTTTTTCTTTATTCACGTCGGGATGATATTGTTTAGCCTGTTTTCTATAAGCTTTTTGGATCTCTTCTTGCGAAGCGGAACGAGCGACGCCTAAAATTTTATAATAATCCTGAAATTGCACTGCCATAGCGCAAACTTATCAATATGCTGCGCAGTGGTCTACACAAAAACCGACGGTCGCATCTTTGCTGCATACCTGATGGTGACCACAGTCTGTGTCTTCGCGGCAAGGCTTTCGGCAAATGCCGCCATAAGGATCCTCAGAGCCCCGCCTATCACAGGCAAGGCCAGCTTCACACTGGTGACCAGGAACTTCGCTTGTACAAAAGTTGCCTTCTTTCACCGCTGCAGCAGCGCTAAACCCGGTCAACACACAGGCAAGTAATAAAAAATATCTCATGCTAAACCATTTAGCGACGGGGAGAGTAAGTTGAAACGGTCATATGACCGAGACATGTTCTTGGGCAGGAAACTCTCCATGCCTAACTTCCGTGACATATTTCTCAACGGCGGCCATTACCAAACTGGCGCCATTTAAATAGGTCTTAAGAAATCTAGGTTTAAATTCAGGATTAAGGCCAAGCAAATCATAGCTGACCAACACCTGCCCGTCCGTAAAACGTCCCGCGCCGATACCAATGGTCGGAATGACTAAACGGGTTGATATTTCTTGCGCCAAAGTTTCAGGAACACATTCCAGCACAATTGCATAAACCCCTGCTTCTTGCAGAGCCAGCGAGTCTTCCAAAATCCTTGCGCTCGCTTCTTCGGTCCGGCCCTGAATACGGTGACCTGAGAGCGCATGTACGCTTTGCGGCGTTAGACCGACGTGCCCCATCACCGGAATGCCAGCCTCGGTCATCGCTCTCACAGTGGAAGCAACCGAGCGCCCACCTTCAACTTTCACTGAATGTGCCCCCGCACGAAGCAAGTTGGCGGCGTTTTCCAAAGCTACCTTCAAGTCCGTTTGATAAGTCATGAAAGGCATGTCCGCAACGAGATGCGCGCGCTGACAGCCCCGCGCGACCGCGCGCGTATGATAAACCATGTCATCCATGGATACACTCAACGTATTGGACGCGCCCTGAATAACCATACCCAATGAATCGCCGACCAAAAGGATGTCAACGCCAGCCATATCGATTAACCGGGCGAACGTCGCGTCATAACAGGTCAGCATGACAATCGGCTCACGGGCCTCTTTCTTTTTCTGCAAGTCTATTAACCGAACAATTTTCATCCATGGCTCCAGCGGAAACTCTCTGCTAGCCATTCTCCGAACACATTGCAAAGGGCGTGATACAAGGTTGCGCCTAATAAAGAGCCATTTGATTTATAAACTAACCAGGAAAACACCAATCCAGGGAAAAAAGGCAGCAGCCTAATAAGGCTATATTCACCCGCAAAATGCCCTAAGGCGAAAAACAGATTCACCAACAAGACCGCCGTTATCGGGCGATAAACCCTCAACAAGCGACTCTGTAAAAAGCCGCGGTAAAAGATTTCCTCAGGCAACGCAATCATCAATAAGTTAATGGCGAAACCCCAAAGGAGATTTATCGAAAAAGCAGGCTCAAAACTTATTGGTTTTAAAAGCAAATACTGGCCGATAGCAAAAAGGGTCAAGCTCGAAGCCGAAACCCAAAGCATTCGCAGCAAATCTGCGCGGATAGCGCCGGGGAGAATTCGAATGGAATAGCCCAAAATGCCAGGCACGTAGATTTGATAGAGAAATGCCGCGGCGAATGCGATGTCTGCGTGGATGGGTTTTAGGATTGCTAGCAGGAATAGCAAGATGATGGCGGCGGTAATTGGCCTCTCCCGATTTTGGCTAGCCAAAATCTCCCTCTCCATGAGATGGAGAGGGCATAAAACGCGCTATTTGAAGTCGCCGGCTTTTACTTCGGCTAGACCAGCTGGGGTTACGTATTTTTTTAGAGCGCCTTGTACATCCGCTGTTGTTAGCTTTTCGATCTTTTTGAGAAGCTCGGCTTGGAAGGCGAAGGTACGGTTTAGTTCCAAGTTCGAGCATAGGGCCGACACCACGTAACCGTCGTTGGCCCACATGTTTTCCATGGTGGATTGTAGGCTTTGCTTGCTGTCTTTGAGTTCGGACTCAGTGATGCCGTCTGTCTGCCACTTTTTATACTCGTCTTGCAGAGCAGCCAAGGCTTTGGTCGCATTGTCGCTGGCGGCCATTGCATACAGACCCAAAACGGCGCTTGGTTCATGCTTGCTGGCATCCATCCATGAGCCGGCTCCATAGGATAGGCCTTCGGTTTCACGGAGGCGGTGCCACAGGCGTGACTTCATGCTTTCGCCGAGCACATACGCACCCATACGCATGGCTGGGTAATCGTCCGAGCTATCTTGAAGTGGCAAATTAGTACCTAGGGCCAATAGGGCCATCGCTTTATCTGGGGTGTTAATGACCTTGGTTTCGGAAACAACTGCTTTATACGGACGCGTAATGCGCTTGAACGGCTTGGCGGATTTCCATTCGCCAAATTGTTTATTGAGCTCGGCTTTGACCGACTCAACATCGAAGGAGCCAATAACGGCTAGCTCTAAATTGCTGGCACCATAGTAGATCTGGTACAGCTTTTTAATATCGGCAAGCTTGATGGCTTTCAACTTCTGGATGCGTTCTACGAGCGTAGGCACATAATGAATACTTGTTTTGGGCCAAGGATTTTGCAGGCGTTCAAGTTCGTTAAAGCCAAGCATTTTAGGATCAAGCAGTGCTTCTTCCAGTTCAGCCAGCTCCTTTTTGCGAACGATTTCGAATTCAGCTTCGCTAAATGCTGGCGTTTTCATCACTTCAGCGAGCAGTTTAATCACTGCAATCACATGGTCTTTATCGCTGGTGATGTCTGCCACTGTTTTGCCGGCAGCGCCGCCAAGGCGCAGGTTAGATTCAATGCTATCGAGCTCATCTTGGATCGCTTGGAAGTTTCTTTTTTGAGTGCCCCTCATCAGCAACTGAGGAATTAATGCCAACTCTTCGGTATGACCGTTTAACGCGTCTTCAGTGCCAAAGCGGAAAATGAGATTGGCTTTGACCAGATCCCCGCGAGTCTTTTTCGGCAAGAAAGCGACCTGAATGTTGTTATTCAGCGTCATACGCTGGGTCATGCGGTCGATATTGGCTGGTGTGGCCTCAAAATGTTCTCCCTGAGCGAGGTTGTGATCGCTTGAGTAAGACTCCAGCATCTTCTCTACGTCAGGGGTTTTAGGAACTTCTGCGCGAGCTGGCTTGTCTGTCGGCACAAATACGCCAGCGGTTCGATTGCTTTCTACCAAGTAGTGCTTCGCGACTTTAACAACGTCTTCAAAGGTCACGTTCTTGATTTGATCACGCTGCCAGAAATACAGACGGTAATCGCCTTGTGAAATCGATTCGCTCAGTCTTAAGGCTAAATCTTTGCTGTTGTTAGCGGCAATTTTATAATTTTTGAGCAATCGCGCTTTGGCTCTGGCGACACCTTCTTTGGTGATGGCTTTGGCCTGTTTGGTTTCCACTTCCAAGACCATTTCGTCTTTAAGTTTATAAACGTCTCCAGGCTTGATGGCCTTAGCAAAAATCATCAGGGCGCCTGGTTCTGCCAGCGAATAAACCATGCCGAAAATTTCGGATGCTTTGCCAGCCTGGACCAAGTGGTCGTACAAGTAACCGCCTGGCTCTTGCGTCAAGACGTCTGCCAAGATCCGAACGGCTGCAAAATCGCCATGAGATGCTGCTGGCACGTGATAGGATAAACCTGCTGCTGCGACCTCGCCTGTGCGCATGAGTTTTACGAAACGTGAGCCATCTTGCACTGGCTCTTCGGTGTAGGTCTTATCCAAAGTGCGCGTTGGCTTTTGAATTTTGCCGAAGTACTCGCCGGCCAGCTCTAAAGCTTTGTTTGGATCAAACTTGCCGGCGATGACCAAAACGGCGTTGTCTGGCTGATAATATTTTCGGTAGAAAACTTGTAGATTTTCTACGGGCACGCGTTCGATATCACTTCGATTGCCGATCGTGCTCTTACCGTAGTTGTGCCAACGGAAAGAGGCAGAAAGCATTTGATCATGCAAAACACTGATGGGATCGTTTTCGCCGATTTCAAATTCGTTGCGAACAACCGTCATTTCGGAATCGAGATCCGACTGACGAATCCAGCTATTGATCATGCGGTCTGCTTCAAACTGCAAGCCAAATTTCAAGTTGTCTTCGCTGGCTGGCATGGTCTCGAAATAGTTGGTTCGATCATACCAAGTGGTAGCATTGAAAAACGCGCCGCGTTCTTGCAACATGCCTTTGCTATCTGGAAAAGTTGGCGTGCCTTTGAACAACATGTGCTCCAAAAGATGGGCCATACCGGTCTCGCCGCGCCCTTCATGCCTTGAGCCAACCAAATAGGTAATATTAACCGTCACCGTGGATTGAGACAAATCGGGAAATAGCAACACCTTGAGGCCGTTGGGCAACATGTATTCTTGAATGCCTTCAATTTCACGAACGGGTTTCAAATTTTGTGTCATCGTAGAACAACCACCTATAAGCAAAAGGATAAAAAAGAAGCACTTTTTCATGAACGGCCCTCTGAGTAAATGGGATCTACATAACGCTTTCTTTCTAAAGTTGCCAAGATGCAATAGACGCTGGGAACCACAAACAACGTCAGGATTGTCGATACGAACACGCCTCCAAGCACCGCGATGGCCATGGGCACACGGCTTTCCGCACCAGGTCCCACAGCCACAGCAGGCGGGATCGCCGCTGCGATGGTTGCAATCGAAGTCATCAAAATCGCTCGAAGACGTAAAGGGCAGGCTTCAATCAAAGCGTCGCTTACACTCAAGCCTTGTGCCCGCATGTGGTTGGTGAAATCGACCAGCAGAATGGAATTCTTTTTCACAATGCCCATCAATAAAAGCAGCGCGATCATACTGTAAATATTGAGCGTCTGATTCCCTAGATAGAGCGCCATCAACGCACCCGACACACTAAACGGCAGCGCCACCAAGACCGTAAAGGGGTGAACAAAACTATTAAACTGCGAGGCCAAAACCATGTACGACACCAAAATTCCCAAAAGCAATGCCCAAAGCAAACTGGAGAATGAATCTTTAAAAGTCTGCGCACTGCCGCTCAAAACCAAGCGATAACCTGGCGGCAGCTTTTCCCCCAACTGCTCCACCACACTCAGCGCTTCCTCTTGCGAGCTGGCAGGCGCTGGGTTCGCATATAACGTAATCGCCCTTTCTCGATCTTGTCTTGAGATTGACTGCAACGTCAGATGCATTTTCGTGGTGACCAACTCTTTCAGCGGTACCATCTCCCCCTGCACGTTTCTAACGCCCATGCGGTATAAATCCTGCATGCGCGTGCGATCCTCGTCCTTTACCCTGACACGCACGTCATACCTATGCCCATCTTTGGTGAACTGCCCGGAAACAACGCCGCCCATCATGGCTTGAATGGTTTGAGCAATGTCTGACACCGATACGCCATACTGTCTTGCCTTGCTGCGATTGGGGATGATTTGAATTTCCGGCAGCCCGTCTCGGTAATCGCTGTCAACGTCTATCATCTTGCCGCTTTGACTCATGGCCTCGGTAAAGCTTTTGCCAATTTCAACGAGTTTTTCATGATCAGGGCCACGAATATTAAACTCAATGGGAAAGCCTCGCTTAGCCGTAAAGCCGCTCAACGACGGATCTTGTATGACCACTTTAATATCGTCGATTTTATTAAGCTCTTTTCTAAAGACACCAATCAAATCTTGCTGGCTTAACTTGCGCTTATCCGGTGGCTGCAAGGTTAAAAACATCATACCGGCGCTGGTTTGACCACCGTTAAAACCACCGATAACGCCGTAATACCCGCGCACGTCTTTTTTACCCAAGACCCACTTTTCGACTTCCATGAATTTCTGACGCGTGTACTCAAGCGATGAGCCAGGCGGCGTTTCAAACCTAACGATCAGCATGCTTTGATCTTGAGCCGGGATAAACTCCTTCTTAATCAACTTCACCAAATACAAACTGCCCGCAAAGAACAGCAAACTCAAAAAGACCACGGCCCATTTAAATCGGATCGATACCTTCACCATCCGCCGATATGCCATGGCGCTTTGCTGAAACATCGCTTCGACGCCGCGCCCAATCCAAGTTCGCCTTGGCTTCACCTCTAGAAACTGCGCACATCGCATCGGTGCCAAGGTCAATGCCTCCAGCAATGAAATGGCTACAGCCACCGACAAAGTCACCCCGAACTGAAACAAGAACTTGCCGATAATCCCCTGAATAAATGCCACCGGCAAATAGATTGCGATAATCGCTGTCGTTGCCGCCATCGCCGCCAAGGTGATTTCTTTCGAACCAAGCAGCGCCGCCTGCACCTTGCCCTCGCCTTTTTCACGGTGGCGGACAATATTTTCTAGCACCATGATGGCATCATCCACCACAATCCCAATCGCGAGCGATAGGCCCAATAAAGTGAAGAAATTGAGTGTAAAGCCCATCGCATCCAGCACGATAAAGCTGCCAATGATGGCCGTCGGTATCGCCAACACCACATTTAAAGTGGCCGAAATAGACCCCAAAAAAAGCAGACAAATTAAAGCCGTGAGCACCGCCGATAGAATCAGCGTGAAATTAAGCTCCCTGATCGACTCCTCAATAAAAACCGTTGAGTCAAACCGAACCATTATATTGACCCCAGCGGGAAGCTCCTTTTTTATCTCTTCCATACGGGCCTTAACAGCCTTAGCCACCTCCACCGCATTTGAACCCGGCTGCTTTTTCACACCTAAACCAATGGCCGCCACACCCGCTGAGCGAGACATGGCGCGAATATCATTCAAACCGTCCTCAATTTCGCCAATATCTCGCAATCGAATTGGTACATAGTTCGGTGCTCCCCCACGGCGTAAAATCAAAATATCGCCGAAATCCTCAACGCTGCGAGCTTCACCAAAAGTTCGAATTCCGACTTCTTGCCTGCCAATATCAATCTGACCCGAAGGGAGCTCAACATGCCCAGATCCAATCGCACTGAGCACATCCGATGCCGTCAACTCATGCGCTGCCAGCTTTTCTGGACTTACCCAAACCCGCAAGTTTGGCTCGATATAACCGCCGAGAATTAACTCCCCAACACCTTCAATAGCCGCAAAGCGATTTTTAATTTTATTTTTCACCAAAGACATCAAATCTCTTGGCTTTAAAGAATCCGAACTCACCGCCAACCAGATAATTGGGTTGGCATCCGAGTTCGATTTCATGATCACCGGCGGATCAATGCCCTTGGGCAACTTTGCGGCAACTCGGCTCAAAGCATTTTGGATTTCCTGCACCGCTATATCGATGTCTTTATCCAGACCAAACTCAAGGGTCAAACTAACACGGCCCATTGCCGATGAAGACGATAGCGTTTTCAACCCTTCCAAAGACGCAAACACATCTTCAACTGGATCGGCAACCTCAACTTCCATGACCTCAGGCGCAGCGCCGGTTAGTGTCAGCGAGACTGAAACCACCGGAAAGTCGACTTCCGGCATCTGGCTCAGGCCCATATGGCTAAAAGAAATCCAGCCAAAGACAATCAAAAACGCCATCAGCATCCAGGCAAAGACTGGATTTCGAATCGAGATTTCTGATATATTCACGGAACTTGTCCTATCGCAGCATGTAAGTTCTCAAGAGCGGTTTTTCCCTGATACCAAGTTTGGTCGTATGAACGCATTAAAGTGCTCAATTGGGTCATGGCGGTGTTCACTTCCAAATTGGTAATTAACTTATAGCGATAGTCATTGCTAAGCTGTTCATAACTTTTTCGGGCCGATATTTGAGCCCTGCTCAAAATAGGCAAAGTCTGAATCACACCTTGCAGCGTATTATAACAAGTCCGAATATCACGCTCCGCATCTCGCCGAGCCTGCATAAGCCCATACCTGAGCCCCCGGGCGGTGGCCTGTGCTTGCCGCACCTGCGCAACCACGCCAAACCCCTGAAACAGCGGCACGTTAATGCTGGCGCCCAAATCCCAATGGATATGCTGCAACACGCCACTTCGATAGGGATAGTAATTCGCCGCCAATCCCACCGTCGGAAAGTGGCTGCCTCGCATCACATCGGTCTGATTTTCAGCCGCTTCAACTTGGGCTACCAACGATCGGATTTCTGATCGGTCATCGATTTTCGCCAAATAGCTTTCGATAGGTTCCAGTTGCTCAGGCAGTTTGGCTGTATCTTCCGCGACATCGTCCTGCGGCTCAATCCCAGTCATGACGCGCAATGATTCTTCACTTAACCGAACAGCCTCTTTAGCAGCCATCGCTTGCGCTTCAAGCAAACCTATTTGTGTTTCCTGCACTAAAACGTCGGCTGAGCGCGAACGCCCAATCTTAACGAATTTCCTAATAGCGCCCATACGTTCATCAGCTGATTGTTTAAGCGCCAAGATGTTGTCTAAATCCCGACGATTACCCCAGTAAGTATAATAAGCCGTTGAAACCTGCCGGTATAACCCGGATTCAACCAAGTTAACATTCGCTTCCTGAGCCCGAATCGCCGCTTTCGCGGCTTTATAAGCAGCGAATTCTCTAAATCCCTGCAGCCCACTCATCGTTGCTGAAAATCGCGTTAAATATTGGTCAGGATTAAAAAAAGCCGCTACCACTGATCCATTATTATCAACCGTCGGTATCTGCTGCCTGGTATATGAAAAAAGAAAGTTAACATTAGGGTAAAAGCCGGACTTAATTTGCAAAAGCTGCGCATGCGCAAAGGCCACTTGAACCCTCTGCTGAGAAACCGACTCCACCTGTGCCTTAGCGATCTCAAATATTTCCAGCAACGAAAGGCTCTTGCCCAAGGCACTGAACGAAAAAGCCAGCAGCCCAAATACTAATAGCCGCGTAATTCCAAGGGTCATTGAAGCTTATAGAACGACTACCACTCTTTTGGCCCATAGACCCAAGCAGGCTTGCAGCAAGATTAAGCCATCCACCCCATATAAATAGTAATAGGAATGCCTAGATGGTCTCGCATAGAATGCGAACGCACACGCGAGCCCAAAGACCACCGTGCTAGCCCAGCGAAAATCAAACACCAAAAACAAGCTAAAGAGCGACACCGCTAACGTCCGCGCTACGCAAACGCCATATGAAACTGCAACGGTTTTGGTCCCACAGGCAGTATCATGTGCCATATCTCGAATGTTAAACAAAACGCATAAGCCGCCGATAAAGCAAACCTGCGCCGTCCAAAACCAAACCGTCGGCCCCGCCGGCAACACACAAACCGACGCCCAGACCAAAGCAACCAACAACGATTTCACAACCGGCATTTTTCGAAAATTAGTTACCGGTAAAAAATACGTCAAAGCCAGCAAAAAGCAGGCCCCATAACAAACCAGATCAATAAGCCTTGCAAACAACAACGGATACAGTCCAAAACCAGCCGCCAACATCATGCACCACAACACACCGCGATGCGAAAGATACCAATGCAGATTTTGATGCGTCTGAAAAATCGACAAATAAAGCCGCTGGCCATTATACAAAATAAATGTGGAACAAAATATCAGCAAGACTTGGGCGTGCTCAACGCGCGCTGCAAATATCGCCTGCGCATATGCCGATAAAGAGGCCGCGCAAAGCGATATAAACAAGTTCGAATAGGCAATAAATGCCAAAACTCTAGACACTAGAACCGCCAGTTAACAAAAACCATCCCTGGGGCAAGTTGCGATGGAAAGTGACCGAACCATGACTCGTTGTTCTGAATAATATTCACAAGACCAATTTGAACGGCTTTGTCTGCGGCGTGGGCAATATTTACGACACCAAACTGCACGCCGGATAGCTTGCCAGCATAGTTGACCGCACCGGACTGCAATCCCATGAATGACGTTTCGCTATAGTTCACAAAAGCCCATTGGACACCTTTATAGTTTTGGGCGTAGTTGACCAAAGCGATGCTTAAGCCTGCGCTATCACTGGTGCTGCCGTTGACGATGCCAAGTGCCAAAGCATGTTGTGGGTTTTCTGACCAAATGCCGATGGTTAAGCCGTCGATGGTTTGGGTCCGGCCGAAGATAGCGACACCAGGTACTAAGCTTGCGTTGAAAAATTTTGCTGCAAAAATGTTGGAGGAGATCAAGGTCGCAGCGACGAAGAGTCTGAGGATTTTGTTCATGGTGAAACCATTAACCATCCATCCCCTTTTGTCATCCTGGACCCCGCATCAAGTGCGGGGTGACAACACTTTGATTAGGGCGTGGGGGTCTACGGCGATGCCGTTTACTTTCGTTGACCAGTGTAGATGCGGGGCTGTCACCCTGCCCGTCGCGCCGGCCATGCCGATTTGTTCGCCTTTTTTCAAGCTTTGGCCCACTTGAACATCGATTCTACTCAAATGCGCATAGCTCGAATAAACGCCGCTACCATGGTCAACCAACACGAGATTGCCTGCCATGAACAGGTTTTTCGCCAACACTACTTTGCCAGTATTGCTCACATGAATCGGCGTGGTCTCATTGGCTCTTAGATCCACTCCCAAATGCACGCTTTGCAAAATCCCGTTATAAACGCGTTGATTGCCAAACAGGCTGGTAATAATACCGCCAGTTGGAAGCTCAAATCGCTCAGCCCACAGCGGGTCCTTCTCACCCATTTTATAAGCCGCTTCTATATCGAGCTTATCCTGAGCAATTTGAGCGCGCTCTTTGGCGTTGGGTTTAGTAATCTTCGCCGGAACTTTGAGCTTATTAACTTTAAAATCGCCTCGTTCAACTCCAAGCGCTAGCTTTTGAAGTTCGCGTCCCGAGCGCATTTCAGCGGTAATTTTACCGACCGGAGTTTCTAATGGAACCCCGATAACACCGCAACGCTTAGCTCCTTCGCAATCCCATAAAGCTACTTTCTGGTTGCCCATTTGCACTGACAAATCTGACGGCGCATCAGAAATTTTAATTAGCGCCACTTGGCCCTGTTTAACCATTGCTGGCTCAAGCGTGAAGGTCAGCGCCAAAATACTCAAAAGAGAAATCATCTAACCCCTAGCTTCAGCTTCACCGCTATCATTCGGCACAACACAATCAGGACCAAAGCGATGCCCGCCGCCACTGGATGCCCCAGCAAATCGCTTAAAATCAAATATAAAATCGCGCCAAAGAACGATATGACAATATAAAGCTCGCTAAAAAACACCATAGGCGACCGATTCGAAATCACGTCAGCAACAATACCCCCACCCACTGCTGTCACCACGCCCATCAAGATGGAAATAGCAGGACCCTCACCGAGCCCTTGCGCTTTTTCCACACCCGCAATGCTAAAAGCCGCAAGCCCCATGGCGTCTGCGAAAATCAAAGTTTTAAGGAAGTAGCGATGCGCAGTGGGTGCGCGCCAAATTTGGCTCAAGACGTACATCAAAATGCCAACGGAAAAAGATATCCATAAATAGTAATGATACTTCATCCAGAACACTTGGGTGCCAAGCACCAAATCTCTAAAAGTCCCGCCCGCGTTCGCCGCCACGAAAGCCAAGAAGATGGCGCCCGTGATGTCCATTTTAGATTCAATGGCTCTCAGCGCTCCAGCAGAAGCACTGGCGATCACACCAATGATCATAAATACGGTTAAAACGATTTCAATGTGATTCATAGATTAACTATCAATTACATAATGGAATCAATTTAAGCAATAAATCGCCGAACTCTTTTGAGGCGTTCTGGCCAGCCAAAGTCACTTCTTCATGGGTCAATTTGGTTGGAGACAATCCCGCAGCCATATTACAGATGCAAGAAATACCCAAAACTTCCATGTTCATGTGCCGAGCAGCAATGGTCTCGAACACGGTACTCATGCCAACAGCATCAGCGCCCAGTACTTTAAGCATGTTAATTTCAGCCGGCGTTTCATAACACGGGCCCAAAACGCCTGCGTACACGCCTTCCTGCAGATTAGGACTAATCGATTTCGCCAGTTGCCTAAGCCGCAACGAGTAAGCCTGACTCATGTCGGGAAACCGGGTGCCAAGCTGGGAGTTATTCGGCCCAATCAACGGATTATCACCGGTCAGATTAATGTGATCCGATATCAGCATTAAATTACCAACGCCGAAGTCTTGGTTAATCCCACCCGAAGCGTTGGTTAGAATCAGCTTTTGAACGCCCAAATCTTTTAAAAAGCGCACAGGAAAAGCCACTTGGCTCGCGGTATAACCTTCGTACCGATGGACACGACCTTGCATCAATAAAACAGGCGTTTCACCAATGAAACCATGAACAAAGCGACCTGAATGGCCTTCGACGGTGCTGACTGGAAAATCCGGTATTTCTGAATAGGCCAGTGAAGTTGTGTTTGTCAGATAATCAGCAAAGCCACCCAGGCCGGAGCCTAGAATGACCGCGATTTTTGCAGGTGGCAGTCCGGGCATTAGTGACTCATCGAAGCAATAAATTCAGCGTTGGTTTTGCTGCCCTTCATACGGCTAAGCAAAAACTCCATCGAATCGATCACATTCAGCGGATGTAGTAGCTGACGCAAGACCCAAACACGGTTCAACGTGTCTTTGTCCAGCAAATGCTCTTCCTTACGTGTTCCGGACTTGTTGATATCCAAGCATGGGAAAATACGCTTTTCCATCAGCTTTCGATCCAGCACGATTTCCGCGTTACCAGTGCCCTTGAACTCTTCGAAAATCACTTCGTCCATTCGGCTACCGGTATCAATCAAAGCCGTACTGATAATGGTAAGCGATCCGCCTTCTTCAACGTTACGCGCCGCACCGAAAAAGCGCTTTGGTTTGTGCAGGGCATTAGAATCCACACCACCAGACAGAATCTTCCCACTTGGCGGCACCACCGTATTATAGGCCCGCCCCAAACGGGTGATATTATCCAGCAAAATGACCACATCGCGCTTCATTTCGACCAAGCGCTTTGCTTTCTCAATCACCATTTCAGCAACCTGAACGTGACGTTGTGCAGGCTCGTCAAAAGTAGAAGCAATCACTTCGCCTTTGATGTTGCGGCGCATATCGGTCACTTCTTCAGGACGCTCATCAATCAAAAGCACCAACAAAGTCACTTCCGGATGATTGGCCGTAATCGCATTAGCAATATCTTGCATCAAAACGGTTTTACCAGCTCTTGGCGGCGCAACCACCAAAGCACGCTGGCCTTTACCGATGGGGCAGAACAAGTCGATAATACGAGTCGAGTAATTCGTCGGCAAACTTTCCAACTTAAACCGGCTATTCGGATAAAGCGGCGTTAAGTTATCGAATGAAACTTTATTACGATGCTCAGCATGCGTAATGCCGTTAATGGTTTCGAGTTTCAGCAACGAGTAATAGCGTTCTTTATCATTCGGTGGCCGAATCTGACCCCGAACGGTGTCGCCCATGCGCAAGCCGTATGCACGGATTTGCGAAGGCGCCACGTAGATATCATCGGCAGAAGGCTCATAGTTATAATTGGGTTCACGCAAAAAACCGTAGCCTTCAGAGAAGGTTTCCAATGTCCCTTCACCAAAAATCGCACCGCTGTTGCCAGCTTGCCATTTCAGCAGAGCAAAAACCATGTCCTGCTTACGCAAAAGCGCATCGAAATCCACGCCAAGTCTTTGCGCCCGGCCTTGTAGATCGTCAATTTTAGCGTGCTTTAGCTCAGATAAGTCCATCGATTCAATCTCTGGGTTAATATCTGGCAAAATCACGGGAGATGGACGTTCAGTTTGTTTTTCTCTATTATTAAAATGGGGACGATTCTTGCGTTTGATTTCGCTCATTTAAGCGTTGCTCCTAAGCCCAATTCTGTACTAGCTCAATCAATGTCCGCACCCCAAAACCAGAACCGCCTACACTGATGTAAGGTTGATCTTTGTCGTTACGGGCGGGTCCCGCGATATCCAAATGCGCCCAAACTACTTTGGGTTCTATAAATTTTTGCAGGAAGAGAGCAGCCGTAATGGCACCGCCGTAACGCTCACCTGTATTTTTCATGTCTGCAATAGGGGTCTTTAATTGATCAAATAATTCATCCGGCATTGGCATGCGCCAAAAGGATTCTCCCGTATTTTGGCTGCATTCCATAATGCGGCTAGAAAGCGCATCATCGTTAGAGAACAGCCCAGCCATGTTCGGCCCAAGAGCCACCACACATGCCCCAGTCAAGGTCGCAATATCGATCACCACATCAGGCTTATCCTTTTCCTGAGCATAGTTCATGGTGTCCGCCAAAACGAGCCGCCCTTCAGCGTCCGTGTTATTAATCTCCACCGACAGCCCTTTTCGAGAAGTAATAATATCGCCTGGATGATAAGACTTAGAATCCACGCCATTTTCCACGCAGGCCATATAAGCCGTGACTGCTACGTTTGGCTTTAGCTGTGCAATCGCCCTAATCGCAGCCAAGACACTGGCTGCGCCTGACATGTCTGTCTTCATGTGCAGCATGCCATCGGATGGCTTAATATCCAAACCACCGGAGTCAAAAGTAACGCCTTTGCCAATCAATGCGATATGCTTTTTCGCCTTTTTAGCTGGGCGATAAGCCAAACGAACCACGCGAGGTGCTGCAAAATCCGAAGAGCCTCGCCCAACGGCTAAGAGCAGGCCGAAGTTTTCCTTCTCCAGCATCTTCTCATCAAAAACTTTGACATCTAGACCATGCGCTTTGCCTTCAGCCATGGCTACTTTAGCCATTGCCACCGGGTTCATCACGCTCGGGCCTTCATTGATCAAATCTCTCGCGAGACAGACCGCTTCGGCAATCACTTCACCTTGACGCAGCAACTCTTTGGCCTGCTTATCATCGGTAAAAAAAACAACTTCGCTTAAATGACGCTCATCTTTTTCGCTCAAATATTTGTCAAAACGATAGGCGCTTAATACCGCCCCTTCACTGGCGGATTTTACCCAATTATCGGTATCAAAGAAGATGCCAACTCTGGCCGCTTGTTTGGTGTTCGCTATCTTGCAGGCCATGGCGGCTACTTTACGATAGTGCTCCTGGGAGACTTTCGTGCGATCGCCCAAACCAATCAGCGCGATGGCCTTCGGACCTTTGTCCAAAAAGGTATGCGTAAAAAAGACTTCGCCCGGCTTGCCCTTAAATCCTTCCGCTAAAGCTTTGCTTTGAATCTGACCTTTCATCAGTTGCCGAGCGTCTTTGGCCTCGTGGACCCCAAACACCAGTAAATCAAGCTTTTCGGTTTCGAAATTTCGAGGCGACGAAGAAGTTAATTTCATCGGTATTATTTAGAAAGCTTTGGTTGTGACGTCAAGCAATGAAAAAATCAGAGCAATTTCCCAAACTCAAATTCTCTTATGTTAAAGTCGATGCCGGAGGTACTTATGCTCGTTTGGGCTCTTATTTTTCTTATCGTTGCTATCGTTGCCGCTGCTCTCGGATTCACCAGCATCGCTGGCGCTGCCGCAGGCATTGCCAAGGTCATATTCTTTATTTTTGTAGTTTTGTTTGTGATTTCGCTCGTGATGCATCTAATGCACTAACCCACACCGCAAAAGCTGCCACGCAAAGACCACCCAAGATATCCACAAAATAGTGCTGCTTGGTGGTCAGCGTGGAAATGATGACCACCAAAGCCATCAACCAAGCAATCACGCCCCCCAATCTAGACTCCCGGCTCAAATAAATGGCTATCAAGACCATGATAGAAACATGCAATGACGGAAAGCAGTTACGCGGCGTATCAATGGTATGAAGCAGCCTAAAGCCCTGCTCAGAAATTCCATCTCCGGTAATTTTAGGCCGATTCATCACAGTCGGATAAATAATAAAAATCAGTCCTGAGCTCACAACGGCCGTTACTAAAGCCACCATCATGCCTCGCAAAAGCTCAGCCGAACGCAAAGCCAAGAACGCCAACGGCAGCATAAAATACTCCATGGCATAAATCCAAACGGTCCAAGTAACCAAAGGCACGCTCTTATCAATAAAAGTTGGCGTCAAAGTCACCGCCCGAGAAGCCGTCAAGACTCCTGCCCCAAAATAAAATGCAGCTAATACTAATGATGTAATCCAAAGATATCGCCAATTCATAAGCCGTAAGTCCTACCATTTCCCCGCACCTTGACAATCCGGCAACTACCTGAGAATCAACCTTATATGTTGAGCGCTGCAGAGAAATCCGAAATTGACCACGAGATAGCTAAATTTCCGGTCCGAAGAAGCGCCTGCCTTGAAGCCCTCATGATCGTCCAAAAGCACCGAGGGTACATCAGCGACGAGTCCCTACGCCTGGTAGCAGATTACATGCAAATGTCGGACACCGAACTAGACGGCATCACAACTTTTTACAACCTAATCTATCGAAAGCCCGTAGGCAAAAAAGTCATCCGAATCTGCGACAGCGTCAGCTGCTTCATCATGGGCTACGAACAAATCCGCACCAAAATCACAGAAGAACTCGGCATCCAACTAGGTCAAACCACCCCAGACAACGAGTACACACTCCTACCTACCCCTTGCCTCGGCACCTGCGACCGCGCCCCCGCACTCATGATCAACGATGAACTACATCGAAACCTGAGCGAGGAGAGCGTGGTGCAAATACTTCGATCTTAACGTTCACGTCACTAACGTTGCCCGCTCCCACCACGAGGTTTTTGGGATGGAGCAATGGTTGAACGCGCAGTAACACTTGAGGCAAAGCTTAAATTATCGTCTCCAGTGTCTAAATCCAGAGGATCATCGCCTGTTGGGCTTCTAGACGCACCAGACATAGAACGACTTCCTGGCGTTCCTGGATTCAAAGACGTGTTCAAGCTAGAACCCGATGACCCGGAAGCACCTGCACGCATTGAGTCAGGTGACATAGGGCTTCCCAAAGTCGGACTCGTTGAACCACTATCTGTTGAAGATGCCCCAGGTCTAAGTGTTGCACCGCGGGCAGCTGGTGAATTCGTTTCCAATTCAGCTTCCAATTCAGCTAATATCCTCTCATCGTCAGCATCGGAAGGGACTGCTGTCCCAGCGTTTGGTGACCCTCTAAGCGCAGCTCGTCTAGCTTCAAGAGCAGCCATCTCAGCTTTATCCTTGGCATCAGCAGCCCTCGCCGAATTTCTTTGCTTGATACGTTGGTATTCTTGCCCTGCGGACCTAATTGCTTCCGGAGATCCAGGCTTAAGTACAGGCGTACCCGCGGTACCAATACCATCCTGAGGCTGGAACTGACCTTCTCTAAGCTTTGCGACGCGACGCTCCAATTCGGAATCTTCTCGGGTTCTTTGAAGCCTTGCTTCAGGAGTTTCCGGAACCTCTCCTAAGCCCGGAGCCCAATCTCCAGGCTGAGGATTTCGCAAATTGGCTCTAAGCGCGTCGTTCGCAGTTCTAATATCAGCCCTGCTTGGTGCGACAGAGCTGGTCGAAGCGGAGCTGGAGCTGCTCGCCAAATTGGCCCGGGTTGCTGCTGGAGAGCGAGGTGTACCAAAAGAGGCTCCTGTTGCGGTGGACGATCTAGAAGCAAAACTCGCATTATGTTCAGATGGCGACAAAGGCTCTCTGAAACTTCCATTTGGAGACGATGCGCGCGTGCTCCTCTCCTGAGTGTCATCTAACCTAGCACGCGGGGCACCTCTGAACCAAGCTGCCAGTCTGCCAAACAAGCCTGGTGCGCGAGGTGGTTCACCACCAGCAAATGAGGCGTTAGAGCTTGTGGGGAGTGCTTGGTATGGCTCCGATGGCACATCAGACAACGTTGAAGCGAACGATGCATTGGACGAAGTAGCTGGAGTCGGACCTGGCTTCTCACCGCCGATAACAACTCGAACATCTTCCCCTGGCATAGGCGCTGCCCCCTTTCCTTCAGGCGGCAGGGCCAAATCAGGATCTTTTTTTGGTACTTCTTGACCCATGACTGGCTTATCTTTAGCAGGCCAGACTCGATTGAATACAGCATGAAAAAAGCCGCGGGATGCTGCATAGGTTGCGAGTTGCACAGCGCCTGCCTTGGCAACGAGTGCCGGCAAAGCTAAAACAGCCAAACCGTGTGTCGCGGCCATAGGACCGGCAATCATTGCTGTGCCTGCAAAGAAGCCGGCAACGGTGGGCAAAGCGTGCTCAAAAGCTAAACGGAAACCCATTTCTGTTTTAGATACTGTGGGATCCTTGGCCATCCGACGGGCGGCGGCAAGAAATTCTGTCCCGCCTAACACCGCGCCACCAATCATCGGTAAATGTGCGAATCCAGCAGCTCCAATACTGAAAGGAGCGTTCACCGCTGCATTCATTCCTAACTGGTAGGCCCCAGCTGCCAACCCTGCGCCAGCCGTACGGCCTATCTTATCTCGCAAATCGGAAGGGCTAGCGTTGCCGCTAAAGTAGTTAACGACGCTGCTGAGCATTCGACGCGGTAAACTTGGTTTTTGAACTACAGTTCCCTCGACAGCCCCACTGAAATCCATTTCTGCGACAGGGGGAGTGATCACTTTCCCGGTAGGCAGCTCTCCTGCAGCACGCACTTCTTCGGGGGTCATAGGTATCGCCTGGACTATTTTCCCTGAGCCTTCAAAAAAAGAATCGGTTGGTTGATTTAATTTTTGCTCAACTGGTTTCCTAGGCGAGTCCTCAGCGTCGTACCTTCTAAAAGCTCCCATTCCACTATTTGGACGATTTACCATTTGCTCCCCCCAGTATTAAATAAGCAGGCATTTCCTGATATCATTACTTCATAATATCATAACTTCATCACCACACTCAACATCGCCTTATTTATTTTAAAACAGACTTTAATTTAGCCAAAAAGGCGCCAAGGCGCCCTTTAATACAGTGCTTATTAAACCATCTACTGCAAAGTACACAGACTCGATGGACAGGTGTCACGGTCTACGCAAGGGTTGCCTGCCTGACAATTGCCTTGGCTATTAGTCCAGCCGCAACTTCCGCCGGCATTGCAACAGGCGCCACTGGTATCTATTATGCATTGTTGCGCGTTGTTAGGTATCTGACTACACAATGTTTTAGCCGAGCAAATCCTCTGATCTAACGTACAAGGTCCGTTAAAATTGGGCCAGTAACATATCGTGCTACCTACGTTATTACAGTGATTAGGGTCAATAATACCACTACATTGGGTAGCAACAGTAGGCTCTTCGCCACAGGCGCCGGTGCTGGAATCTGCTCCATTCGGATATAAAGTTGGGTCTGGAACGCGCCCTGACCAATGTTGCCAGCTACAGGCTTGTCCGCTTTGATTGGTGCTCACGTTACAGTCAGCCTGATTATTGAAGGTTTGACACCTAGAAACCGCGGCGCAGCTCCCGGGGCTGCCGGGAGTCCATTGGCAGTAGCTACTAGCATATTGTTGCTGATCGCAATCTGCTGAAGAGAGCGCTTGAGAGCAGCTGGTAATCAGAGTGCAGGTACCGCCATTCCAGTAGCACTTCAAGTTTGCATTCGCATTGCAGGAATTAGCGTCCTTAATATCTCCGCATTTACCCGGGGTCTTCAATTCACAGACGGCGCTAGGCGTGGCATTTGCGTCCCAGTTACAAGTATTAATCGCATTGCAGCTTGTCATGCAGGTGGCGCTAGAGCACTTCGTAGTATCCAGCGGACTACAGGTTGTTCCGCAGTATTGGCACGAGACCCCTTTTTTTATAAGATCGGCGCAAAGGGTTGCCGACCCCGAACCATCGCTACATTGCGCGACTGCATTGCAGACGCCGTTAGACCAAATACAGCCGAGGGCCAGACCCGGCTTACCACTGCATGCAGTTGAATCTTTAATATCGGTGCAGAGTAAAGGGGTGGTCAACTCACATACCGGATTTGGCGTAGCTAATGTGTCCCAAGTGCAAGGCCCGCCGCTAGCAGGGAGCACCAAAGGACAAATATCTGCATATATAGCAGCGCCGCAACTGGTAACATTGACACATGCGTTACCGTCGCTTGAGTACAAACACGACAAAGCTTGTTCAACGCTCGAGCAAACATCCTGGGTAGGGGCGTCCGAGCATTGGTTTACGACACCACAGTTACCCGCTAGCTCCCAGTAGCAATACTGGATTGAACCACCAACCGTATAGCTTCCATGGCAGTCGTCTTTCGTTGGAACATCTCCGCAGTTAGTAATTTGCGCACATTGCCCACCGGGGGTCCAATAGCAAGAGTTAGTAGCTGATAAGTTGGTGTCGTTGCAGTTGGTTGGGTTTTTGGTCACAGTCAGATCACTGCATGCAGAAGCCAGTTGGCACTCCGAGGCCGTGTTATCCCAAAAGCAAGAAGCCAGCGTATTGCAGGAAGTTTGATCTTTTACAGCGTTGCAAGTGCCTGCACTGGGTTTAAAGCATTGCTTGGTTTTATCCCACACACAGCCGTTGAAGGGCGTGGGTGAGTTGTCGCAGACTTGGCGGTTCGTGATATCACTACAGCTGGTGATTGTTTGACAGGCGTTATTTTGCCAAGCGCAATAACCGTTATAATTATGGTTATTACAAGCGGCCTCGGACGTGACCTGCACGCACTGGGTAATCGGCGCCGGCGTTGAGCTGCTGCAGTTTACCAAAGCCAGAAGTAATGAGCTTAGTATGAGTACCTTCATAAAATTAAGGATATCACCAACTTTTCATACAATTGTTAAATCAGGGTGAAATTTTAGGCGATCCGGACATTATCCCGAACGACCTAGCGATTTAAAACAACTGGTATATACTGGTATATATGTCCGCTTTAGAAAAAGTCTGCACCTGCTTTGAAAAGAATAACATCCCCTATGCACTCGTAGGGGGTTACGCGGTTGCATTGCACGGTGTGCCCAGAGGCACATTTGACATGGACTTCATTATCCGGTTTCGGGAAAACGATTTTATTGCCCTAGAAGCGGCAATGATAAGTATCGGTTTTAAATCGCGCCTACCGGTTTCTGCCAAAGAAGTATTTCAATTTCGGCAGGAATACATCGATAATCGCAACCTTATTGCCTGGACTTTTATTAACCAAACCAACGCAATGGAATTAGTAGACATAGTTTTAACGGACAACTTAGAAGATGTTTCCACGGTCAACAAAATCATCGGAACCACAAAAATCCAAGTCCTTTCCAAAGCTGATTTAATTAATATGAAAAAGCGTGCCGGCAGGCCGCAAGATTTAATTGACGTGAACTTTCTGGAGCGAAAATGAAAGAGCGACCCTTGCAATATTTCAGCGATGAATACATCGAGCGCGCCAAGGATCTCACACCCGCGCAGATTGTTGAATTTTTGGACCAATTTCGCGAGGTGATGAATGCCGGTCAGCCGTCTAAAAGCAAACTTATCAGCATGAAAGTGCCTGAGAATCTATTAAACGCCTTTAAAACAAAGGCGAAGTTAGAAGGGCGTCCGTATCAGTCTGTTATTAAGCAATTGATGAAGGCATGGTTGCAGGGGTAGGACGTGGCGCGCAGTCCCTGGGCCATCTGCGGGATACCGGACCAATGGTCTATTCGGGATAATCGTTAATCGCCATCGTTCACCCGGACAATCAAGCCCGTAGGGCGCCGATGGTCCGGGTGAACAAAACAAAATACACATCGTGAAACCCGATAAACACCCAAAACTTGACACAATAGAACCACATTCCTAACATGCACCCTGGAGTAAAAATGAAGTCAAAATTTATCTTTTCGATGTTAATATGTTTAGGCGCTTTGGCAGACGGCCCTGATCCAAAATCATGCGAGGAGGTGGCACAAATCATGTCTCCTTTGCAAAAGCCTCCAGTGACCGTCAGTACAAAAGACGGTGAATGTTGCGTCAGCATGGCGGGACTACCTGATAATTGTATGCCACTTGAAACAATGGTCAATCAGATGCGGACAGAACAACGGCTGACTCAAGAACAAGAAGAACAAAGAGCCGCCTGCTATGACGAGCTGGTGGAGTCAGGAAGAGACATGACGGGTGTATTGCCCCTGCCAGGTCCAGGTTGCCAATTTACCGTTATCGGCAAGAACTTCCAAGAGCTGTAGCGACTTGACAATCATGGCGATCCTTGGGAACAAGGGCAGATGCCTTCACCAGAGAAGCCGCTAACGCAACATATCCGCCCGGATGGCGACGTGCTTTCCATTAGTGAATACATGGGCGTTGGTGGCTATCAAAGTTTGCTCAACTTGAGCAACATGGCGCCGCAGGACGTTACCAAATTAATATCCGATTCCGGGTTGATGGGACGAGGCGGAGCTGGTTTTAGTACAGGCTTTAAGATGAGCGCTGTGCCCATGGGTGAGAACGCGCCTAAAACCAAATATTTGGTTGCCAACGCAGACGAAATGGAGCCCGGTACTTTCAAAGACCGACTCCTGTTGGAAGGCAACCCTCACCAACTCATCGAAGGTATGCTGATTTCAGCCTATGCTATTGGTGCTAATGTTGCCTATATCTTTATAAGAGGCGAATATAAGCTCGCCATCACCCGGCTTAATAAAGCTGTTGAAGAAGCTTATGCCAAAGGTTTTTTAGGCGCCGGTCGCAATCTCGAACTTCATGTTCACCCAAGCGCCGGGCGCTATATTTGCGGTGAAGAAACCGCGCTCATTAACGCCCTCGAAGGCAGACGCGCTACGCCTCGGGCTAAACCACCCTTCCCGCAAACTGTGGGGCTGTGGGGAAAACCCACGCTGGTTCAGAACGTTGAAACCTTGAGCAACCTGCCTCATATCATTAATCATGGTGCTGAATGGTTCAAAGGCCTTTCCAAGGGCGTTGATGCCGGCACCAAACTTTATGGCGTCAGCGGGCACGTGAACACCCCCGGTTGCTACGAGCTGCCCATGGGGACAACCACCCGGGAGCTTCTGGAAGTGCATGCTGGCGGCATGAAAGCTGGCCGCAAGTTCAAGGCTTTACTGCCAGGCGGCGCTTCGACTGACTTCTGGTTAGAAGACAAGCTCGATACGCCGATGGATTTTTCATCGACCGCCAAAATCCGTACTCGCATGGGCACGGGCACCATGATCATACTCGATGATAAGACCTGTCCTATCGGCATGCTTTTATCGCTCGAGCGCTTTTTCAAACAAGAATCCTGCGGCTGGTGTACGCCTTGTCGCGACGGCCTCTCTTGGGTGGCTAAAATCTTGGAAGCTTTTGAACGTGGTGAAGGCAGAATCGAAGACATCGCTCAGCTAGAACGCCACGCCAGGCTTCTTGGCCCCGGCAGCACTTTTTGCGCGTTAGCACCCGGAGCGGCTTCTCCGCTTGGAACCGGGCTGGCCTATTTTAAAGACGAATTCTTGCAACACATTCAAGAAAAGAGATGCCCTTATGCCGACCATCTTCATCGATAACAAACCTTATGAAGTCAAAGAGGGGCAAAATGTTTTGCACGCTGCGGTATCTCATGGCTTGAACCTGCCCTACTTCTGCTGGCATCCCGCACTTGGTTCTGCAGGTGCTTGTAGACAATGCGCGGTGCAGCATTTTAAAGATGAGGCCGATACCGCTGGCCGCATGGTCATGTCTTGTATGACCCCTGCGAGTGAAGGTTCGCGATTTTCCATAGAACACCCGACTTGTAAGTCATTTAGAGCCGATGTGATTGAGTGGATGATGACCAATCATCCGCATGACTGCCCTGTTTGCGATGAAGGTGGCGAATGCCATTTGCAGGACATGACTCTCATGACGGGGCATAATAAGCGCAACTATCGTTTTCCCAAACGGACGTTCAAAAATCAGGATTTGGGGCCGTTTATTCATCATGAGATGAACCGTTGTATTACTTGCTACCGTTGCACACGATACTATCAAGATGTTGCTGGCGGCGATGATTTGCATTCGTTCTCTTCTTCTAACAAAGTTTACTTTGGACGATTTGAAGACGGCATGTTGCAGAGTGAGTTTAGTGGAAACTTGGTCGAAGTTTGTCCGACAGGGGTTTTTACCGACAAGACTTTTAGAGCCAACTATGTGCGCAAGTGGGATTTGCAGACGGCGCCTTCTATCTGTCAGCAGTGTAGTTTGGGATGCAATATTAGCCCTGGGGAACGGCTTGGGAGTTTGAGACGGGTTCAAAATCGGTTTCATCCTGAGGTTAATGGGTACTTTTTGTGTGATAAGGGAAGGTTTGGGCATCGGTTTGTTAATCGGGACCCTCTCCCGATTTTGGCTAGCCAAAATCTCCCTCTCCCACTCGTGGGAGAGGGTAGCCTTGTTGGGATCGGGAGTCCGTTGGCTTCGCTGGAGGCTAACTTTGCATTGAGAGAGTTGGTTGGGGTGGATAACTTTTTTGATGGGCACACATCGGCTCAGCATCTTTTGCTGCAGCGGATTATGGAGATTTTGGCGCAATACCCGGAGACTGCTTCGCAGCTGGATATCCGGCAGGCGGATTTCATTTTGGTTTTGGGCGAAGATTTGACTGTCACCGCCCCGATGTTGGCCTTGTCTATTCGGCAGAATATTTATGCTTTGAAGCAAAAAGATGCCGCTTCCAAAGGCATCCCCGAATGGAACGATATTGCGGTTCGTAACGCTGAGCGGGATTTGCCCGATTGCTTGTACTTGGTAGATGATGCGGTGACTAAGCTTGATTCATTGGCTTCGCAGAAAATGGGTCTTGATTTCGAAAAAATTTCTGAGTGGATTCCGAGGCTCCGTGCCGCCAATAATCCCGTGATTATCGCGGGAACAAGCTTAGAATCGAAAGCTTTGATCGATTTGAGTAAAGAGCTTAAAGATATGGCGCCGAAGGCTAAGCTTTGCTACGTGTTGCCGGCTTCTAACAGCTTTGGTTTAACACTGATGCAGCCTAAAGCTTTGACTGCGCTGCCGGATAACGCGCACGCCATCGTGGTTGAGCAAAGTTTGCCTGAGGATGTGCTTCAAAAGTTTGCGCACTTAACCGTCATTGATTATCTGCCCAGCGAGACTTCGGCTAAAGCGAATATGGCTTACGGCTGTGCCAGCTTTGCGGAAACAACCGGTACCTTAGTGAATCACGAAGGTCGTGTGCAAAGGTTCTACTCGGTTTTTGAAAGACGTGAAAAACGGCCGGAAAGTTGGCGTATTTTGCGCGATCTGGGCGGCTTTGTCTGGGACAATGTTGATGCGCTTTGCGCCGATTTGATAAAGCAGTTTCCGATATTTGTACCATTTTTCAAGCAGGCGCATGGCGCGGAGTTTAAGATTAAGGGCGAGAAAATCGCGCGACAGACTTCGGAATTTAGTGGCCGCACAGCGATTCACACCAAAATAAGCATGCACGAGCCGGCGCCACAGGCAGATCCGGATTCGCCGTTTGCCTACTCGATGGAAGGCTATCATGGCGATATGCCGCCAGATTTGGCGGCGAGTTATTGGAAGCCGGGTTGGAACTCGCTTCAGGCCTTTAACTCTATGCCGCACACCACCAGTGGCTTTAAGGTTAAGGTGGGCGGCCTATGATGGTTGTGATTATTCCAGTTTGCATGCTGCTCACGCCGCTTATTATGGCGTCGTTGCTGGTTTGGGGTGAACGGCGTTTCTTGGCGCTGTTTCAAGAGCGGCATGGACCGAATCGCCTCGGGCCTCTGGGTCTTGGGCAGTTGCCGGCAGATGTCATAAAGATGTTTTTTAAGCAGGACTGGGTGCCGCCATTTGCGGACAAGTTCGTATTCATCTTGGCACCTGCCATTATTATGGCAACGACTTTGCTGTCGTTTATGGTGATTCCGGCGATGCCGGGTTTTGTGGTTTGGGACTCTAGCGTTGGATTGCTGGTGTTTTTAGCTTTGTCTGCGCTGGGCGCTTACTCGGTCGTTTTGGCGGGCTGGGCTTCCAATAACAAGTACGCGTTGCTGGGGGGCCTTCGCGCTTCGGGGCAAATGCTGGCTTATGAAGTGTTTATGGGTCTGTCTGTGATGGGCGTCGCCGCTCGGGCTGGCTCGTTTAACTTGACGCAGATTGTGGAATCACAGGCTGGGTGCTGGAACATTATCCCCCAGTTTTTAGGGTTTGTGATTTTTTATATTGCTTCGCTGGCCGAAACTCATCGAACGCCGTTCGATTTGGCGGAGGCTGAGAGCGAGCTGGTGGCAGGGTTTCACTCGGAGTACAGCGGACTTAAATTTGGCATGTTCTTTGTGGGCGAGTACATTGGCGTGACGCTCATGTCCATGATGATGTCGGTTTTGTTTTTTGGTGGTTGGCAGGGGCCGTTTATTTCGGGGCCTTGGTGGCTTTTGCTGAAGACGGTTATTTTGATCATGAGCTTTATTTTGGTGCGCGCAACGCTGCCGCGGCTTCGCTATGATCAGTTGATTAAGCTAGGTTGGAAATATCTGCTGCCGCTGTCGTTGCTTAACTTGATGGTCACGGCTTTGGTGATTTTATGGTGAGCATATTAAAGGGTCTATGGCTCGTTTTTAAGCATGCTTTCAATAAGCCGGTCACGATTCAGTATCCGGAAGAAATGCCGAAGTTGCCGCCTCGGTACCGGGGTCGCATTGTTTTGACTCGGGATCCGGATGGCCATGAACGCTGCGTCGCTTGTTATTTATGCTCGGCAGTTTGTCCAGTGGACTGTATTTCGATTCAGGCGACTGAGGATGAAAACGGACGTAGGTATCCTAAGACTTTTCGTATTAATTTTTCGCGTTGTATTTACTGCGGGCTGTGCGAAGAGGCTTGCCCGACCACTGCAATTCAGCTAACGCCTGATTTTGAAATGGCTGAATATCGGCGCGAAAATATGGTTTACGAAAAAGAGCATTTATTGATTTCAGGGCCTGGCAAGTACCCGGGGTATAACTTTTATCGGGTAGCCGGAGTTTCAGTGGGCGTGAAAGAAGATGAGCCGATTGATACCAGGAGTCTGATGCCATGAGCTTTGTTTTTCACATGAGCTCTGCCATTGCGATTTTGGCGACCTTGATGGCCATGATGTCTTTGAAAGCCATTCATGCTTTGATCTATTTTATCGTGTCGCTGCTGGCTTTAAGCGTGGCCTTGTTTGATGTTGGTGCGCCGTTTGCGGCGGCGCTTGAGCTGATTATTTATGCGGGCGCCATCATGGTGCTGTTTGTTTTTGTGGTGATGTTGCTGAATACCAACAGGGATTTGTCTCGCAAGAATTTGATATTTCCGGCCATATTGTTCGGGCTTATTCTGACAGAGTTTTTTTGGTTGTCGCCTAAGGGTGGCGAAAACCACAATATGGCAGCGATTAGTCCTTATGAGATTATGGCGCTATTGTTTAAGCAGTATGGCGTTTTGGTGGAGCTCACTTCTTTTATTTTGTTGGCTGGGGTCATTGCTGCCTATCGGATAGCGAAAAAATGAACGAGATTTTATTTGTATCGACGGTGCTTTTTTGCATCGGTTTATTTGGACTGTTGATTAGGCGTAATTTTCTATTTATTTTGTTGTCCATTGAAGTCATGTTCAACTCGGCTGCATTTGCTTTTGCGGCAATTTCTTGTCATTTAGGAAAACCAGATGGACAGATACTTTTTTTACTTGTCGCAGCCATTGCCGCTGCAGAAATCGCCATCGGGTTGGCGCTGCTCATCGCTCACGACAGGCTCTTTAAGACCACAGATTTGGGGTAGCTAATTCATGCAACTGGCCATTATCCCTTTATTTCCGTTAATTGCTTTCGCCATCCTGGCTTTTATCGGGCCTAAGCTTTCGACAAAGCGTGCCCAGATTATTGGTGTGGCCGGGATTGGATTGTCGTTTGTATCGGCTTTTAGTGTGCTGAGCTTCTTGTTTTTGGGGCCAAAAGAATTTGCGGCTTACCGGGAAATTTTGTGGACTTGGATTCCATTTTATTCTTCTGAAGTTGACACGGCGACCATTCAGATGGCGTTTTATTTAGACAGTCTGTCTGCTGTCATGTTGATGGTGGTGACGTTTATCTCAACGTTGATTGCGGTTTTTGCAACTTCGTTCATGGAAGATGACACAGAAGTTTCGTGGTTTTTTGCCTGCATGAACTTGTTTGTGAGCTTTATGCTCATTTTGGTTTTGGGCGATAATTTATTGGTTTTGTTTTTGGGCTGGGAAGGCGTTGGACTTTGCAGCTACTTGCTGATTGGCTTTTGGCGAAGCGAAATTGCCAATGGTCTTGCGGCGATGAAAGCCTTTGTGACCACGCGTGTGGGCGATGTCTTTTTGCTTTTCGCGATGTTTTTGATTTTTGCCTCGTTTGGCACGCTGAATATCCAAGAGGTTTTGGATTTAGCGGATGCTAACTGGCCGGTTGGGTCTCGGGTTGCCGCTTTAACCACGCTTTGTTTATTGATTGGCGCAGCGGGTAAATCGGCGCAGATACCGCTTCAGGTTTGGTTAGCAGATGCCATGCGTGGGCCGACGCCTGTGAGTGCACTCATTCATGCGGCGACCATGGTGACGGCTGGGGTTTACTTGATTGCTCGTTTGGGCGGTTTGTTTGCTTTGGCACCTGCGGTGCAAAGTCTGGTTTGGATTGTAGGCGCGGCAACGCTGATTATTGCGGGCATATGCGCGCTGCTGCAAAATGACATGAAACGCATTTTGGCTTACTCCACCATGAGTCAGCTGGGTTATATGTTTTTGGCACTGGGGGCTGGGGCTTATTCAGCGGCGGTTTTTCATTTGGCCACGCATGCTTGTTTTAAGGCGTTGCTGTTTTTAGGAGCTGGGGCCGTGGGGCATGTGATGCATCATGAGTACAGCTTGCTGAAAGTGGGTAACTTGCGCTTTAAGTTTCCGCTTTTGTTTTGGATATTTTTGATTGGGCTGGCGTCTTTGTCCGCTTTGCCGTTTGTGACATCTGGATTTTATAGCAAAGAGTTAATTTTGTCGCAGGTGCTGATGTCGGTTGGTCTGACACCTTGGGCGATTGGCGCTTTTGGGGCGTTGCTCACCGGGCTTTACTCTGCGCGATTATTCGTTTTGTTGTTTTTCAAAAAGCCTATGCACGAAATCATACCGGCTGGATTTATCGATTGGCGGATGAAGTTGCCGCTGATTACTTTGGCAGTTTTGTCTTTGGTCGCTGGCTTTTTGCCGATTCCGGCCTGGGTGGATCGCAGTGTTTTGGCGCTCAGCACGCCGCCGACACATCTTTTGTGGCCAGAGTTTATGGCTATTGCGCTTGGTATGCTGGGCATTGCGATAGGTGCGCTGTATCGCTATGGCCTCTTCGTGCAAAGCAATGTGTGGATGAATAACTTAGGCTTCGATGCGCTTTACGGGCGATTGCTCGTTATGCCTTACGAACGCATTTCGTTTTTCATGAAGGCTGACCCCATTCGGGCAGTTTATCGGTTGGTCGCTCTGGTGGGCGGCTCGATTCAACACTTGTTGATGCTACTGCAAACTGGGCGGGTCTTACATTATGTGTCTGCGCTGGTGGTCGCCTTGATTCTCATGCTCGCTTACCGGATGGCTCTATGACCTTACTGCTTATCGTGGCACTGCCAGTTTTTGGCGCACTGCTTGGTTTGCTTGCAAAGAGGTGGGCCTCTTATATTTCGTTGGTCAGCCTTTTAGCGGTGATTGCGCTGACGCTGACTGCCTATGGTTGGGGTGAGGCGGCCAGCAGCTTGGAAGATTTGTGGCTGTTTGAATACAAGTTTCAGTGGCTGCACTTTGCACTCGATGGCTTGTCTTTTGTGCTGCTACTCACTGCGGAGGCTTTGGCCGCGATTGGGTTGGTGCTTTCTTGGAATCGCCCGCGGGAGCAATTCTATTTACTGACAACGGTGGCTGGGCTTTTTGGGCTCTTGCTGTCGATCGATCTGTTGGCATTCTTTATTTTCTGGGAACTGATGTTGTTGCCGGTCTACTTTTGGGTGCTTCAATTTGGGCGTGAAAAGCGGAATTTTGCGGCGCTTCAGTTTATTATTTTCACTCAGGCCAGTGGGCTCTTACTGCTGGCGTCGATCGTGGCGCTCTTTGTTCTGACTGGCACCACCAATTCGATTGAGCTGATGGAAATCGCCCTACCCCGCAGCATTGAGCTTTGGATTGCCAGCGGGTTTATTTTGGCGTTTTTGATTAAGCTGCCGGTGTTTCCATTTCACACTTGGATGCCCAGCATGTTTGATGACGCGCCTAAGGTGGCGGTGATTTCAGGCTTGCTGCTGAAGACGGGCGCGTATGGCTTTTTGCGCTTTGTGCTGCCGATGTTTCCGGAAATCTCCGCGATGTTGGCGCCTTTCATGATGTGCCTGGGGGTTATCAGCGTCATTTACGGCGCGGTGCTCGCATTTGCACAAAAGAATCCTCGTAAAGTACTTGCTTATGCCACTTTGAGCCATGCGGGTTTGATGCTGATGGGCCTTTTCAGTGGCAATGTGCTTGCGTTAAACGGTGTCATTGTATTGATGGTGACAGGCGTGTTGGCTACGGCGGGACTATTTATTTCGCTGGAGCTGCATCTTGGGTTTTCAATATTTTTTGCGATGGCCAGCATCGGCCTGCCTGGGCTTGGCAATTTTATTGGTGAGTGGCTGCTTTTGTTTGGCTTGTTTCAACAGCGCCCATGGACGGCGATCTTGGGTTCGCTGACGTTGGTGCTGGGCGCTGCGTATATGTTGCGGTTGCTGATTCAGCTTTTCTACGGCGAGAACAGGCCGGCGGCAGATCCGGCTGAATTTACCAATGTCAAAAGGGTTAGCTGTCTATTAGCGGCGGCACTACTCTTATGGATTGGGCTATCGCCAGCGGCACTTCTTGATTTGACGGTTCCAGCGTGGACAGATGCCAACGCGGTTTCACCGGAGCTGCCCGATATCGAACCGCCATTGCCTGAGCCTGGCAATGAGCTGGATGAAGGAGCAACCAACGTATGACGCCTGCTGAATGGACGCTATTGCCAATAGGCGTAAGCATCGTTGCGATTTTGGCTTTTATCCCTGCAGCTGGAATGACATGGTTGATTGCCAGTCTTGGGTTGATTCTTTCGTTTGTTCAGTGCTTCGACAATATGTTTGGGCAGCTGATTCTAATCGCTTCACTGGCTGTCGTCCTATGCTCTCGCCGCCAGCCGGGTGAGTTTCATATCTTGTTGCTCAGCAGTACTTTAGGCGCTCTGGTCTGTACGCAAGCGCGGGACTTTATCACGTTATTTGTTGGCATCGAACTGCTCAGCTTGCCTATTTACGGGTTAATTGGTTTTGATTCTAAGAACGCTAAGAATCTAACCGCAGCGATTAAATATCTTGTCTTAGCTGGCACATCGTCTGCCTTCATGCTCATGGGCATCGTGTTTCTGTATGCAGAAACGGGCTCGATGGCGCTTCACTTTACCGGACCTTTGGGCAGTTGCCTCTTTTTGGCAGGTATTTGTTTCAAGCTCAGCTTGGCGCCTTTTCACTTGTGGACGCCGGATGTCTATAACGATGCACCGCTGCCAGTGACTGCTTTTTTGGCAACGGTTTCGAAAATCGCCTTTGTCAGCATTTTGATGCAGTTTAGCCCCTCACCTAAGTTGATGCCGGTTTTGATGGCGGTTGCCGTGTTGTCCATGCTTGTTGGCAGCATTTTGACGCTGAAAGCCGATAAGATGGCGCGCTTTTTGGCTTATTCGTCCATCGCGCACATGGGTTATGTGATGGTGGCGTGGATGACGCACTCGAACATTGCCTTTTATATGGCGGCTTATACTGTCTCGCTGTTGGTCATTTTTTGCGCGTTGATGCTGGATTTCGAAAAGATTGCGATTTTGGGGCTTCTATCTTTGATGGGCATCCCCATGACACCTATCTTTTGGGCTAAATATCAGGTGTTAATTTCAGCGTTCGCTGCGCATCAACCTGTGTTGTTTGGTGTTTTTATTGTTTCAAGTTTTATTAGCGTATACGGATACGGACGGGTAATCGCCCGAATTTGTCAAAGGACTAAGCTGTCATGACCCGACTATTTTGTTTAATTTTGTTGTTTACGGTCGGCTGTTCTAAAAGCTGTGCGCCCAAAGAATCTACCGCGCCTTTAGCCACCTCTAAACCGCAGGTCACTGAATTTAATGCGGTTTCGTTGGAAGGGCTGAATGCACAGCAACAGACCCAGTTTATTAAACTGGTGAACGACGAAATCTGCCCGTGTAACTGCCCCATGTCATTTGCGGCGTGCATTCAAGATGAAGACACCTGCAAACCAGCGGTTATCCTAGCCCAGTGGATCATTGAGCGTTTGAAAGAACAAGTGCCCATGGAAATGATGGCACCAGCTCTAAGTCAAGAAATCAACTCAGGCTTTAGCGCCAATCCTCAAATCATCGATATTGCGGATTACAGCGTCAAAGGTGCAGCCAATGCCCCGTTTACGCTGATTGAGTTCGCCGATTTCGAATGTGTCCATTGTAAGCAAACGGCTCAATTCATTGAACAATTTATCGCCAAACATCCTGAGGTTCGCTTTATCTACAAGCACTTCCCCTCGAGTGTTCACCCTCAAGCAAAGCAAGCATCCATTGCGGCTGAAGCTGCTGGCGAGCAAGGCAAGTTCTGGGAGATGCATCACGCACTATTTGGCTCCATTAGGCCGCTAACCGACCATCAAATCGAGAGCTTAGCCAAGAAATGGAAGCTCAATATGCCTAGATTTAAAGCAGATATGAACAAATCTTCGGTTCAAGAACGCGTCGAATCCAGCATCAAGGAAGCAGCACAGCTAGGCATCGCTGGCACCCCCGCCCTATTTTTCAACGGGCGCCCATATCACTTATCTTCCGACCTGTTAGGCTTAGAATTACGCCTGGCTATGGAAAAAGCCCGCAGCCAGCAAACCTGCCAAAAATAACATACAACATGGTATGATTATGTAGTGAGCAAATACTACATAATCATCGCGCTCGCCACACTTCTACCCGCATGCTATCCGGGCGATGACTTCTTCAAAGAAACCGAAAAGCCAGCGCCAACACGCTTTCAGTCAGCGTTAAACAGCGCAATGTCGACTGTCGGCAAAGTCATGAGCGAGCAAGAGCCTGCTGGCCCAGATGGCATATCTCTCGAATCAATATCGGAAAATTGGAAAGAGATACAAAAACGCTATACGAAGCAAATGGGGACGGGGGTCGGTAATATCAGGCAGTCGCTCAATGAGCTAAAAGACGATGAGAGCGCAACAAAACGTATCATCGATTACAAAAATCATGAAGACCAATCCTCGCCACTCGAGCAGGGAATCGACCAAAAAGAATGGGCGAAAGCATTGCGAGAAATTAGTCTGAATGACACCGCCCTAAAACAAATACTAAAGGTGCGAGATGGGTTATTGGGCGAAGACGGAAGGATGCTTAGAAATCTCATGCGCGAAATGCTGGAAGATCCGGGCAAACGAAAAACATTCGTTCAAGCAGTAGAATATAAGGAATGTGAAAAAGCTCAATCAAGTTCTCTTCAAGCTCTAATAAACTGCAGGCCCCCATTAAGTGAAAATTTTAAATTCGCATATTCTCTCTATAGATTTAGCGAGACGGGCCTAATGAAAAACATAGAGCTGCTTCTAGCCACACTTGAATCTCCAAAATCGGATTTCAAATGGCTACAAGAAGGCAATTGGGAACCTCTATTCGGACTCATTTTAGCACTAGAGCCTCATGTATTTAGAATGGTGGATACCCTGACTCGAGATCTGAATGCAGCCGAGCTCAAAGAAGTACTATCGTATGCAGCAAAGTTATTTGACAGCCCAAATAACAAACAACTAGCCAAGATTAAAGGTGCTTTATCGCCAGAGGCAAAAGAGCTTTTCGAAGCAGGCTTCCTAGAGTTCACTGGCTTTGATTGGCCTACTTTAACCGCCGCCCAACTACGAAAAATCATCGGCCAACTAGGCGAATTCATCGATCGATACGAAAGTGAGATAGATAAACTATTTGGCCTGATGAAAGTCAACTAAGGAATCTCTTTTCATAATAGAATGTTAGCCTCCTAAGGAGCGTTCAGACCTACCGTTCTTGACAGAAGACGATGGCACTGTACAGTGAAACGGAATGAAATTAAGCTACAATTTATATGCTTATTTATTATTGCTTTTAGCCGGCTGCGGTAGCAATGGCTGGAGAGTTTCAGACGAGCCCCCAGCAATTGAATCTGTCCAAGCACAAGAAGCCGAAGAAGTCGAACCCGAGCTCGAACCGCTGCCTGGGTATGTTAGCCCTGAGGATTCAAAGCTCATCCTTAAGGCCTCTAAAATCATAAGAACCGCTTCAAAAGGTCAAGAACTGGACTTATCCTGGGTTAGAGAACTACTGGGAGATGAAAGACTCGATCAAGCCGGCAAGGTTCTGGTACAAATCTTCGATAAACATACCGATAATTTCGGTGGTATCGCCAAAAATCTCATCGACTTAAAAAAATACGCGGATGCGGAGCCGATGGCCGAAAAGACAGAGGATGACGACCTGCGACAAGCACTCTATTTAGAAAAAATAGCCCAAAACCAAGTTCTTCGTGATCAAATCTTAGAAGTTCGAAACCTTCTATTTGACAAGAATGGTGCGCTCACAAAAGATGGCAACACATTTATTTTGATGATAAAAACCACCCTCCTTAGTAGAGCAGAACGGGTATCCTTTTTAGACGCAACCAAGCTAAACGAGTGTCATCAAAAGCACCACACAGATGAACATGATATAATTACCTGTCCACCTGGTTGGCTTCTTGCATGGGAATTTGCAAAGTGGAAAATGGGTAGCTCAAACCCAAAAATGGACTTTAAACTTACAGATTTGAAAACCTCCATTGAAGAATTAAAAAATGCCTTGAAGAGCAAATGGCAAGAGGCCGAGCTCAAATACCCCTTGCCACTCTCTAAAGACCCTCCGGCACACGAGCTGGATTTCTTGTTAAACGACAAGCTAGAGCCTCTGTTTAGATTAATTGACACATTGGTTTCTGAAATACCGGTCGAGTTAGGAGAGCTATCTCGTAAGATCACAGACAAGGATGTGCACAAATATCTCAATAACACTGTCACCTATTTACGAAGTCCCGAACGCGTCACTGGGAAAAAAGCTGCAAAAGAGCTCGCGCCCCTAACAGACGAGTTATTAGACTTACTTTACCGAAGGCACTTGGCTGGCGGCGTCGGTATAGCGCCCCGCATTGAACCATCTCAAGGTCTGACGCAAACAATTGTTTTTAGTCTCTTAACGCAACTACATAAAAATCTCTCCGATAAGACCATAGGGTTGAAGTGGTTTTTGAATGCCATGAAGCCCCGTAAGGACCAATAGGAGTTTGTCATGAAGACGAAATTTATCATTCTAGCCCCACTGTTGCTGGCCATTGGCTGCGGCAACGCCGAGTTTAGCGAGTTTGACTCAAAGCCCATGCCGCCTCCAGAAGAATTGGTGGCAACCGCGATGGAGCTTATGGCTTCGGGTGCTGAAACTTGCAAAGAACAACGCATGAGTCTGGTGAAGGACAACTGCGGCAGAGTGAAGGAAGTTGTCGGTCACCTTAAAAAGATCGCCAAAAAATCCACCAAAGTAGATATCACTCCGATGGTGACTCACTATGCGCAAGTTAATAACGACATGATTAAAGACATGATCGCTATTATTACCAGCGATGGCTTTAAAGTTGTTTTGATTCAAGTTGCGGATCTTCTAACGTCCATCGCCAATGACACTGACATCATTGCTCCTATGGAAAAGCTTCACAAAGGATTTTCAGAACAACCAGGGGACCGCCTTGCTGAAATCATATCTAATGTGGCTACCAATACCACCTATCAACAAGCGGTATTTGGAGCGATGCACACAGCATTATGTGAGAACGCCACTGAACAAGATATTTTAGGCGCTCTTTTTTCCCCGAGCGTAATCTGGGAACTGGGTCCTAATGCTGGCTATTTGTTGACCAGCAAATTTGCTGACAACTACCTCAAGCTGCAAGGAAAACTTAAGGGCTTAACTATACCAAAAGAAACTCAAGACTTTATCGGTTTGATACAGCAAATGATTCCTAATCAAGATCTAACCACCCAAATTTGCGACATGCAGGTTGCCAACTTCCAAAAGCACTTCGCTTTGGTCGCAAGCTTATTGAAAGCGCCGGCCAACTCTGCCCACCCAAGGCCCCTTCGCACGTTGCTCAATATGCTGTTTAAGGTTTACACCATGACTGAACTTGACGGCTGCGTGGGCAAATCCTTCGATACATTTGGGTCTGAAGACATTAAAAAAACTCTCGAGTTGATGTCTGCTTTTATTAAAAACGAAGACACCGGCCTCATGGGCTTTCTTAAAAATTTGAAACCTCGCAATTAACACCGGACTTTCCCCACAAGGTTTTTTCATGAATCGTATTATCCTTGCCCTCGCCCTTTCTTTTGCTTGCATCAGCGTTGCGGGTCCTATTGAAGATACCTTCGGGGTTGGCGCACGCAACAAGGCGCTTGGTGGTGCTGGCGTTAGCATCGCTGAGGATTACACAGCGACGTTTTATAATCCGTCTTTGCTGGCTTTGTGTCGCGGTAGTCGGTTGTCACTCGGTTACGACTATGTGCATACAAGTCTAGGCGGTGGCGCAGACGCTGCAGAGCAGCTGGACAACTATAATTCTATCAACTTAGGATTTTGCCTGAAGCCCCTAAACCAACTGGGTATCGGTGTGTACAGCAACTTTAGCATGGGGCCGATCGAGTTTAGCGCTAGCACTCTCAATACGAATCCCACCTATATTATGTATGCTGGGGACTTAAAAGCATTCTCCATGATGATGGGGGGTGGTTACTCGCCCTTTAGGCAGCTGACTGTGGGTGCGGCTATGAGCATGGCCACAGGCGTGTATCTTGGTTCTGAAATGGACGTGAGACCCGGGCAAGATCCGGCTGTGATCGCCAAGTTTCCAGCTCAAATAACGCCGATTGTCGGAGCGATTGTCGGTGCGACGTATATACCGATGCCTGAGCTGCATTTATCTCTCGTTTATAGATCAGTAACTTTCGGAAAAATCAATATTGCGGCTAAAGCGAAAGGTAATGGCACCACCTATGCTGATGCCCTGATCGAAGGCTTCTTATCTTATTCGCCCCACCAAATTGCCTTTGGAAGCTCCTATTTGCTGAATGATAGTTGGCTATTTACAGGGGACGCCACTTATTATTTTTGGTCTAAGTACCAAGGACCGTTTCTACAAATCCGCACTTCCCCGACATCACCTAGCTTCCCGGACTTTTCCATCGCTGGGGTGGAAAATCCAAATTTTTCGGACGTCATCGTTCTACGCGGTGGTGTTGAGTACCGGATGTTGGAAGGCCTAAAAATCAGAGGCGGCTACTCATTTAGACCGACGCCAGCACCGGCTCCGTCCCGTCAGGCTAAATTGCTAGATTCATCCACGCACCGCATCACCAGTGGTATTGGTTATGAGTTCCAGCTGTATCAAAATATCTTTTTGACTGCTGACGCGTTCTTTAATGTGGACATCATGCAAGACGGCCGGGGTAGCGCATTAAATACAGGCCTGTTATTAGGCGCGGAGTATGACTGATATAATCGCTATCGATGGGCCTGCTGGTTCGGGGAAAAGTTCTGTTGCTAAAGCCATTGCTCACAAGCTTGGCTTTTTGCATGTGGATACGGGTGCTATTTATCGAAGCCTGGCTTATGCCGCCATTCATAAAGGCGTGTCCTTAAGCGATGCCAAGGCTTTGGGCGAGTTAGCGCTGGCTTTGGATGAGATTAACCCTTCGTCAGAGATACGCACTGAAATCATTGGTCAGGCGGCTTCTAAGGTTAGCCAGTATCCGGAGGTTCGAAATAACTTGCTCGAGCTGCAGCGTAAGTTTGGCTTGCAGTCGAAAACCGGCGCGGTGCTTGAAGGCCGGGATATTGGCACGGTGGTTTTTCCCGATGCTAAGTATAAGTTCTTTGTGACAGCAACCAGTGAAGAGCGGGCGCAAAGACGCTTTTTGGAACTTGAATCCCGGGGCTTAAAGCCGGTCTACGATGACGTGCTGGTTGAGCTGAAAGAACGCGATGAGCGAGACCAGTCTAGGGCGGTTGCTCCGTTGGTGCCGGCGAAAGATGCGAAGGTTGTGGATACGACCGGCAAAAGTTTAGATGAAGTGGTGGATGAAATCGCAGCGATGATTATCTAATCGTGGTGAACTCGGCGGCAGTTTTGGATTTTACTTCATCCAGACTCACGCCGGGCATTAACTCTATTAGCTTCATGCCTATGCCGCGCTCGATTTCAAACACGCACAGCTCCGTCACAATCATATCCACGCACGCCTTCCCCGTTAACGGCAAATCACACTGCTTTAGAATCTTCGACTCGCCATTCTTACTCGTGTGCTCCATCGCGACAATCACGCGCTTGGCTCCAGCCACCAAATCCATCGCCCCGCCCATGCCTTTCACCATTTTACCGGGGATCATCCAATTCGCAATATCGCCTGTCATGGACACTTGCATCGCGCCCAGCACGGTCAGATCCACATGACCGCCCCGAATCATTGCAAATGAATCAGCTGACGAAAAATAGGACGCACCCGGCAAAGCCGTTACCGTTTGTTTGCCAGCGTTGACCAGGTCCGGATCTTCTTCGCCTTCATAAGGAAAAGGCCCCATCCCGAGCAAACCGTTTTCGCTTTGAAAATAAATATCCATGCCATCAGGCACGTAATTTGCCACCAACGTCGGCATGCCAATGCCCAGGTTCACCACATAGCCATCTTGAAGCTCGCGCGCGATGCGTTTAGCGATGTCTGATCGTGCGGTGCTCAATCCATTTGTCATAATGCGTCCCTACGATAATGCGGTTGATATAGATGCCGGGTACATGCACGCAGTCTGGATCTAGCTGGCCTAAATCAACTAATTCTTCGACTTCCACGATGGTGGTTTTAGCTGCCGCGCACATCATGGGGTTGAAGTTTCTGGCAGTCTTCCGGAATATCAAATTGCCAAACGGGTCGGCTTTGTAGGCTTTAATCAGGGCGAAATCGGCTTTTAGAGCAGTCTCTAGCAAATATTCACGGCCGTCGAAAATCCGGGTTTCTTTGTTTTTCGCAACTTCAGTGCCTACGCCGGTTGGTGTGTAAAAGGCCGGGATGCCAGCACCGCCGATGCGAATGCGTTCGGCGAGGGTTCCCTGCGGGACCAGGTCCACTTCGATTTCACCGGCGATTAATTGCCTCTCGAACTCAGAGTTTTCACCGACATAGCTGGCGGTGATTCTGCTGACTTGTTTATTCTGCAGCAGGACGCCTAGGCCTTTGTCCGTGGTGCCGCAGTTGTTGCTGATTAGGTGAATATCTTTGATGCCGGAGTCGGCTAGCGCCTTGATCAGATTCTCGGGGTTGCCGCATAGCCCGAAGCCTCCGGCCATGATGATGCAGCCATTGTTAATATCAGCGATGGCTGAAGCGGCTGAGGGGCGGATTTTCTTGGACCTCACCCCCAGCCCCTCTCCAGCAACTGGAGAGGGGGGGAAAGCCGCTTTCAAGTCCCTCTCCACAGTGTGGAGAGGGATTTAGGGTGAGGTCTCATGCAAACAACTCTCGGGTCATGATGACGCGTTGGATTTGGCTGGTGCCTTCGTAGATTTGCAAGACTTTGGCGTCACGCATGAGTTTTTCTACGGGGTACTCCTTGTTAAAACCGTTGCCGCCGAATACCTGGACGGCGTCCGTGGAGATTTTCATGGCCATGTCTGCGCAGAAACGTTTGGCGTAGGCGGCTTGAAGCGTGTTGCTTTGGCCTTTATCTAGGCGGCTGGCAGCGTTCCAGGCCAAAAAGCGACCTGCTTCGATATCGGTTGCCATGTCGGCGATCATGAAGCTGATGCCTTGATGGTGCCACAATAATTTTCCGAAAGCTTTGCGTTCTTTGGCGTAAGCGATGGCGTACTCCATGGCGGCTCTAGCAAGACCGACACCGGCAGCGCCAACTAAGGGTCTGGTATGGTCGAAGGCCATCATGGCGATTTTGAAGCCATCGCCTTCTCGGCCCAGCAGATTTTCAGCTGGGACTTCAACGTTTTCGAATATCACCGACCGGGTGTCGGAAGCCGACTGCCCCATGTTGCGTTCTTTTTTACCCACCGAAACGCCAGGTAAATCTCTTGGAACGATAAAAGCGCTCATGCCTTTATGACCGGCGTCTTTGTCGGTCTTAGCGAGCACAAAGTACCAGCGCGCATGGCCAGCGCCCGTGATCCAAATTTTTTGTCCGTTGAGTACGTATTTATCGCCTTTTTTAACGGCCGTGCTTTGAATGCCAGCAACGTCTGACCCTGCTGCTGCTTCGGTCACAGCGTAGGCGCAAATGTGATGCTCAGTTGCAAACGGCGACAACCACTTCTTTTTTTGCTCGTCAGTGCCAGCGATAATCACCGGGACTTGGCCCAGCGAGTTAGCGGTCACTGCAGTAGTAATACCCATGCAACCCCAGGCGAGTTCTTCTTCGATGATGCTGCCGTCTAAGGCACCAAGGCCCATACCACCGCAAGATTCAGGGACATGAATGCTGACGAGGCCTAACTCAAATGCCTTTTTTAAAATGTCGTCTGGCCATTCGCCTGTCTCATCATAATGAGCTGCTTTGGGGCGCATTTCATGCAAGGCAAATTCACGCGCTAGGCTCTGAAGCTGTTTTTGATCGTCGCTGAGTTCAAAATCAATCATGGGTGCTTCCTTAACTCTTCTTTGGAACCAACACAACATTGGTGTGATTAAAGCCAAGCAAATCAGGACGCGCTGGGCCGCTCAGGCTGGTGAGTTGAACGCGCAAAGTCTTTCGAACTATAGACTCGCATGAATCAAGCTCACGGGTAACATCCATGATTTGTGCGTCACAAATATTGATCAAACCCATGTTGGGTGTTTTAGACAACACGCATTCCAAGATATTCATTTGAAAGCGATGCTCCACACAGCCGCCAACATATTGGACTTCGACTTCCAACATGTCAGTGTTAGCGTTATAACTTGTCTGAATAACTTCAACAGCGAAACAAAAGTTTGAAAGAACAAGTGCTAAAACAATAAACGCTTTCATGATGACCTCTTAAAATGAGGTTTCGGCTTATTACGCCGAAAGTTGTGTTTTTGGATGTCTTTTTTTATAGATCAGACTCTGCTGTCTTTTCCAGGTACAAATCAAACAGCCCCGCTGGTGAGTCAAATCTCGGATGCGGCAGAAATTTAACAATCAATTGATCTCTATCTTCCTGAGACAACTCGCGCAGCAAATGATCAGCCTCGTTGAGTTTATCCAAATCGAGCCCAGTTACTGGCTTGCCATTAAACTGAGCCAGTTCCTGGATGCCAAAAGTCTTGCCGTTAAAATAGAGCTGCGTCACCAAGACGTGATGCCCTCGGTGCGTTACCTTAAAATGAATATGCGATGGCCTAACCCAGTCGCCTTCAGCAGGATAAGGCCCAGGAACAATGGTCTTAAACAAATAGCCACCGTCAGCATCGGTTATGGTGCTGGCGTAGTATTGAAAGTTTGGGTCTCTCGGCGCTGGATTTGAATCCGCCGGATGATTATAACTTCCAGCCTGGCACGCTTGCCAAATTTCAACCACGGCGCCAACCACAGGCTGACTCTGCGTGTCAAACACTCGGCCGTTGACATAAATCTTAACGCCTTTAGCTTCCACGCGATCAACGTGTGTCAAATCTGGATCCGTTTCTTCTGGAAATCTCACGGGGAAGAATGGTCCCAAAATCTGCGCAGGCGTCGGCGCATGATCCAGAGGCCTAGCTCTGCCAGCCCCTCGCCCCATAGAATGCGAATGATGCCACAAGTGATCCGGGATTTGCACCGCCTGCAGTGAAACGGCAAATACCGTGAATCCAAGAATTTTTGTAACTTTCATATGCCTAAAAACGTCAGAATCGATATAGGTATTCCATGACTCAGTTTTCACACGATGTGATTATCATTGGCGGGGGCATCAACGGCACCGGCATTGCACGAGATTGCGCGCTTCGGGGCATCAAAACTCTATTAATAGAAAAGCACGATTTCGCCTTTGGCGCCTCCGGCAACAACACCGGCATGATACACGGGGGCATTCGCTATCTGCGATACGACGTCGGCACCACCAAATCCAGCTGCACCGACTCAGGCTATATTCAGAAAATTGCCAGCCATCTGCTGCACCGCGTTCCCTTTTTGTTCCCCGTCATGAAAACCGACTTCGGCGGCAGCTTTCTATTAGAAGGCGCCGAAATATTCTTCGAAGCCTACGACCGATTCCAACCGCTCAAAAACGGCAAAAAACACACACGCCTAACCAAGGACGAGGCACTAGCCTTAGAGCCAGGCCTATCCGAACACATCATTGGCGCGGTCACCCTGGACGAGTGGGCCGTGGATTCCTATCGTCTCAACGTTGAAAACGCGGTCGATGCCAAACTCATGGGTGCTGAGGTTCGAAACTACTGCGAATTCACCAACTTTATCTTAGATGCAAAAGGCCAAATCGCCGGGGTAGAGTTTTATGACCATTTGGGCAAAAAGCACGAACAACACGAAGCAAAATACACAATAAACGCCACCGGCGCCTGGGGCGCGTCTATCTCCACCAAAACCCAGATGCCCTACCGGCTCAGACCAGGCAAAGGCATCCACGTGGTCTACCCACACCGCATTTCCAACTATGGCCTCATCATGAAAGCCATCGATGGCAGGCAAATGTTTTTTCTACCCCACGGCAGAAACACCATCATCGGCACCACCGACGATGACTTCTATGGCAATCTTGACGCTCCGCCTATTTTAGACGAAGAAGTCCGCTACGTCATCGAAGCCGCCAGATCCGTGTTCCCCAGCATCGAGCAATACACCCCACACCGCTCCTACGTCGGTGTTAGACCGACCCTCTACGAATGGGGCAAAAACGAAGATGCCCTCACCCGGGAACATCTAATCCTAGACCATCAAAACAACCTATTCTCCATCATGGGTGGCAAACTCGCCTCCTACCGTGAATTATCCGAAGAAGTGACCGACCAAATCGCCAGCAAATTAGGCATCAAAACCCCCTGCGAAACCCACATCCGCCCCTTGCCAGGCTTCCACCCCGCGCCTGCCACCGAAGAAGTGTGTCTCTGCGAAGGCGTCTCCAAAGAAAAACTGCAATACAGCATTCAACATGAAATCTGCGGCCGCCTGAGCGATCTCAAAGGCCGCACCCATCTGGGAAGAGGCGCCTGCGGCGGTGCGCACTGCCTACCGAGAGCGGCGCAAATCTTTGCAAGCGAGAAGAACTTGTCTTGCCAACAGCAAACGTTGGAACTCGGGTTGATGCAAGAAATGTGTGCGCAAGAAAGAAGCTCGGTCGTAACTGGCGCAAATCTGGCTAGAGAAGAGCTAAGACATCATCTAGCGTAACCCTCTCCGTTATGCGGCGGGTCACCCGGTCCCACGGCAGTCCTACGGGCCTGGTGTGACCGGGCTGCTGGCAAGTTCGACGCCTGCGGCGCCTCTCGCGATCACCGTCTAGCCGTTTGAGCGGGCGATGCGATCAAATTCGTTTTGGAATGAAACCTTTTGATGATGGGCTTCTTGGTTTCGAATATATTGCCTAACCCGTTCTACTTGCGATTCGCTCACGGAGAATGCGCCATAGCCTGACTGCCAGCAAAATGATTCCAATTCCAATCTTTGACCTTTTAGCCACTTGGCGGTCGTACTTTTTAAAACTTCGACAAGTTTAGCAATCGATAACGTTTTAGGAAGTGTCAAAAGAATATGAACATGGTCACAAACCCCGCCTATCTCATAGACCTTAGACCCGGATTTGCGGGCCAGTGCAGCCAAACGCTGATAACATTCTCCCCGAATATCCGGAGTTAACCAAGGCACCCTTTCTTTCGTGCCAAACACCAAATGCACCTTAATCGAAGCCAGCGAATCAGACATACAACCGTATACCCGCCACCTGAAAAATTTGGCGACCTTCCAAAAGGCGCCGCAGGCGTCGCATTTGCCAGCAGCCCGGCCACGCCAGGCCCGGAGGGCTGCCGCGGGGCCGGGTGGCCGGGCGGGTCGCCCGATCCGATGTTCGTACACATTGACAACAACCCCCCATATTATATATTTTATCCATGCTCCTACCCCAATCATTCTACGCCCGCGATGCCCTTCATGTCGCTCGCGATTTGATTGGCAAGTTAATCCAACACGAAGATATCACCCTCCGCATCACCGAAACCGAAGCCTACAGACACCCAGGCGACACAGCAAACCACTGCCGTTTCGGCAAAACCAAACGCAACGCCGTCATGTTCGGCCCGCCAGGATACGCGTACGTGTACCTATGTTACGGCCTGCACAACATGTTAAACTTCGTCACCAACCAGGAAGAAGAAGGCGCCGCGGTCTTAATTCGCTCGTGCGAGCCAGTCGAAGGCATGCCCACGATTCTGAAACGTCGCAAAAACATCAAAGGACCAGCACTTTTAACCGGCCCCGGTAAAGTGGCAGCTGCTTCAGGGCTCACCACCGCTAACACCTATGATTGTCTATTTGAACCGGGTGGATTAATGGTCTTAGACGCACCGTCTGTTTCCAATGTTCTGGCCGGCCCCAGGGTTGGCATTGAATATGCTTCCGAATCCGATCGCCTAGCTCCCTGGCGCTTCGCCCTGGCAGACAGCCCTTGGGTTTCCAGGCGTTCGCAGTTATCAGTTGCATTTAAAAAGCAATATTAACTAACATATTGGTAGAGGAAAAAAATGAAACTTATACCCATACTAGGCCTTATCTTGATATCAGCATGTTCAAGCTCAAAATCCGGCCGTCAAAATCCAGATCCTGGAACACCTTGTTCGTCGAATGCACCCTGCACCGGCGCTAACATTCAATGTATCAAAAGCTTCTGTCGAGATACCACTAAACTAACCCCCTGTAATGCAACAACTCCATGCGCCAGCGGTAGCACTTGCTCTTCAGCTACAGCCGGATATTGTACCGCCAGTGACGGCACAGCCTGTAGCAACAACACCAGTTGCGCTTCTTACTATTGCAACGATGGAAAATGCTTGAACAGCGCTGACGAACCTTGCAACCAAGACTCTGAATGCGGTTCAGAATTTTGCGTACAACAAAAATGCGTTGCAGAAGGCCCCGGCACAGCCAATCTAGGTTATAACAAAGTCTTAAACCAAAACCAAAGCTTAGTTGCAGGTAGGTTTTCACTAACAGTACAGAGCTCGGGTACTACTTGCTCCGTTGTACTTCTCATCGATGGCAAAAACCCGCAAACGCTCTCAACAGCCACTTCCGCTGCTTGTACCTCAAGTGTAAAACTAAGCATGCAGAATGACGATAACCTAGTATTTTATCCAAACGACACGCCAACCGCTCCTTGGGCTGCACACACAGGAGTTGGGGGTATCGCAACATCTCCACTGTACGCTCAGTTGAAAGTCGGCACCTCGCCGGCTTATTTGGGCAAACCAATACTCCAACTAGTCGGTCAAAATGATAACAAAGTATATTATGCTTGTGAACTTCCTGCATGCACCACAATCATTTGTACACCATTTCTACTCTGCCCGAGTGATGGCGCTTGTAATCCTAATATCAAACCCAATGCGGTACCGGCCTGCCTGGAAAACTCAATCTAGGGAGCCCGGGTGCACAATGACTTCTACCACCGAAGGCTGCAATTAAGGCAGCCAGGCAACCTGCGCCCAATGTCATCCTAGGCTTAAGCCTTGCAGCTTTTCTAAGAAATCATCGGCAGTTCTCACAGAAATACCCTTCTCCATTCTCTCGCGTTTGAGATTTAAAACTGCCTGAGTCGTGGGGAACCCATATTTGGAGTGAAAGTAAATGAGCTCCCTAGAAAGGGATTTGTCACCAGTCTTCACTTCTATAATCTGCTCAACTTTACCGCCGTTGCATATAGCGAAATCAACTTTCTGTTTTTCTTTGGTTCTTAGATAGTGAAGCGCATAAGGCTCAGCAGCATAGTCTGTCTTTAAAAGGGTGTACTTCAATAAAGAAACGGCAAACAAGTTTTCCAACTTCGCGCCAATATCCCCATCCACTAGCCCGACATCGAAGAAATAAATCTTAGGCTCTTTGAGCAAACTTCTAGCGATGTTGTTAGAAAACGGTGTTACGCGAAAAACTAAGTATAGCGCCTCGAATATACCTATGTATCGCTTAACAGTATTAACCGAGATCCCCACATCTTCAGCCAATGATACGTACGAAACAGCAGAACCCACACGTTTGCGTAGGAGCTCAAAAATAAGCTGCATGGCACGCAAATCATGCACATTCTCCATACTTAAGATTTCTTCACGAAAAAGGCTATCGACGTACTGAAGTCGCCATCTTTTGGCGTCAACTAAATCTGCTGCCAAATAGGGTTCAGGAAATCCACCTCGCTCTAAGAATCGATTAATGTCTGAATCGTGACCTACAGATACCAGTTCCGCCGGAGATAGAGGCAGCAAATGATGGAGATAATAACGACCCGCTAAAGAATCCCCCGCTTGCCGAAAGATATCGAGGCGGGCACTTCCTGTAACCAAAATCTTAAGATGCGGGTTTTTTGTATCAAAGACCCCTTTTAAGTAATTTTTCCATTTTGGCATTTTGTGAATCTCATCGAGAATCAACAAATCTGTTTTGGGAAGCCAGGCCTCTTGCTTGATGATATTTCGATCTTCCAAACGATCGTAATTTAAATAAACAGAGTTTTCAAAATGCGCACCGATTTCTTTCGCAAGGGTTGTTTTTCCTGCTTGCCTAGGGCCTGCTAGTAAAACGAGCTTCTTGCTTAGGTCTCTGATAATCGCTTGCTTTTGCTCACGTTCCATGTGACTATTTTGCAGAGTATTGCACAATAGTCAAGACTATAATGCATTCGGCTGCAAAATAGTCTATAGCCATCCATCAACCCTGGCATTAAATTGTTTCCCTAGATCGAGACTTCCAACCACCAAATCGCATACAATGATAGTAGGAGAAACAAACATGATTAAGATAATCGCAGCGGGCTGGATAATATTGCTCGCTTCCTGTAGTTCTACGCCAACCCCAACGCAACCCTCCCCATCGGGGCCCGCAACTACGGGTGGCAGTTGCACCCATAGCAGCCAATGTCCGACAGGCGTTTGCAACGTAACCTGTCAGCTGGCGGGTTTAGGCGGCCACTGCGTAGACACAACGGACTGCAAAAATGGACGCGTATGCGCTGCGGGGTATTGTAGAAACCCAGCCTTGCCAACCTGCGCAACCACCTGTACGGCTTCACAAGATGCTTGTTTCGACGGCAAATGTCTGACCAAGACTAATGGAACGTGCACCAGCGGTGCCAACTGCATTTCCAACAACTGCCAGAGCGGAAAATGCGCCTTAGCGAACGCTAATGAAAGTTGTTTGATCGATAAGGACTGCAGCACGCAGGTATGTACAAATGGAGCATGTGCAGTATCTGCGATAGGCGGTTTCTGCAATGTGGCTCTTGATTGCACTTCCAAAACCTGCTCAGCAACAGGTAAATGTATCGGCGCACCCGTCGGTGCTACCTGCACCAATAGCACAGACTGTATAACCCAACTATGTTCCGGCGGCCTCTGCACGATATCGACCCCTGCTAGCGGAAAATGCGTCTCTGACGCCAACTGCAGCACTAAATCATGCAACTGTTCGGGCTCTCAACCATGCGCAGCCGCAGGGACATGCAATAGTTCCCCAATAGGCAAATATTGTACCACAGTGAGCGACTGTTCGGATACGTCAGCCAGATGTTCAGGAAACGTATGCAGAGGGAGTACTCAAACGGCATGCACAGCCGCTAACGTGACAACGGTTTGCGGACCAAACGATTCATGCTTCGAAGGATATTGTCACGACACAACTAGCACTGCTTGCACGCAAGCTGCAAATTGCATCTCTGGCCAATGTAGCGGAACTCCCAATGTATGCCAGCCTTCTACAGGAACAGGCGGGTGTGTTACCCCAGCCGATTGCAGTGCAGGCAGAGGATGTGCCTCAAGTAAATGCCAACTCGCTACGGCAGGGCAAGCCTGCACAGTTGATAACGACTGCGTTTCCAACACATGCAACGGCGGTGTATGTCAAGGTACAACGGCAATCGGAAAAACTTGCGCAAGCAATACAGATTGCGCGAGTGGCTTATGTGCGAGCTCTGTTTGTGAGGGTACCGGAAATAGAACCTCGTTTCTAGGTGTTGGCAGCCAATTAACAGTGGGGCCAAGTACTGGTGGATACACAGTGGGCCAAGCGATAAACTCCCCTGACGGTCAGGCCACTTTCGGACCCTCCACTTGGCCCAACCTTAACAATGGCACTTGTAGTTTAGGAGGTAATCTGCCGAATAATTCAGGTTGGAATCTTGTCGAAGCAGAAAAAGCCAATTGCAACACAAGTCCAGTACTCACTATGCAAGCAGATGGAAATTTAGTTTACTATAGTAGTGCGACTCCAGGCTCCTCAGTGCTCTGGAGTACAAATACATCGGTACCAGGCAGTTATGTCCAAATGACTGCGAACTACCACTTTCAAGTTACAAACGGTACAAACGTTCAATACGACTGCAACATGGAAGGCTCGACCACAGGTAGCGGCGGCGACTGTGACAACTAAATAGCTTGGAACAAAAAAAGGCCCCGATGGGCCTTTTTTTAATTGCAAAGTTTGAGCTGCAGCTTATCTCACGTTCAAAGGCGCTGGATCTCGGCTCGATGACGCTTATCTTAGAGATGCGGCCAAATACTCACTGATTTCGGCATAAGGGATACCATTTTCCATTCTTTCCCGTTTGAGGTTCAAAACACCCTGCGTTGTGGGGAAGATGATTACAGTTGAACAATATTTAAATTTTAAGTGAACAGTTTGCTATTCTGATTTTAAGAGGTTCAAATGTTTAGGTTTATCTTGGGCACGGCTTTCTTGTTACTAATATCATGCTCTTCTAATGCACCAAATCCAAATGGCGGCTCTTCACCAGGCGATTCCTCCCTTAATGCTCCGGCGCCTAACACTACGGGTGGCTCGTGCACACATAGCAGCGCTTGTCCGACTGGAGTTTGCAATGTAACCTGCCGACAATCTGGATTTCTGCAAAAATGCATAGCATCTGGAGACTGTCTGGGTGGCCGTATATGCGCCGCAAAGCTATGCCGCGATGCAACCAAAAACCAAGCTTGCACTTCTAACGGAGACTGCGCTCCAAATAATTCATGCGTTGACGGCTTTTGCCTTTTAAATCAAGGGCAAGCGTGCTCTGCAAGTACAGCATGCCTGTCCGGCAGGTGCGTTAAAGGGATCTGCGCCCCTGCATTTGCAGGAGGAAGCTGCATACAGAGTAATGGCTCTGACTGCACCACTGGGATATGCCTTGTCAGCGGAGAGATCACCTCTGGCCTTTGTGCTCAAGCATCCGTAAAAGGCAGTTGTGGAAAAGACACGGACTGCATAACTGATCGATGTGTAACTACGTTGGGGAAAGGTAGTTGTGCACAATATCAGGTAAATCAAGGCCCATGTAAAACAGGACCAGACTGCACAACTAATATCTGCAATAATTCCAAGAATCTTTGTTCAATCGCTACTGCCACAAGCGGCAAATGCTTGATTCCAGGCGACTGTACAACCGGAAATTGTAATACGACCACTAATACTTGTGTACCTGCTGCCGAAGGGGGTCCCTGTTCAGCTACCACAGATTGCAGTGCGGATTTATCATGCATAGGTGCGACATCTTCAGCATTAGGAGTCTGTAGAAACAACAACCTAACTGCTTGCACAAACGGAACATGTATTACTAACAACACCTGCGTTTCAAGCGTTTGCTATGCCAATACCAACACTTCTTGTACAAGTCCAAGCCAGTGCATGTCGGGCAACTGCTCAACTACTTGTCAGGCTTCTGTAGGCGCAGGAAAGTGTTTTACATCTGCGGACTGCAGTGCACAACGGATCTGCACGACCTCCCAGTGCGCTCTCTCACCGGTCGGAGGACCTTGCTCAGATCCGAAAGACTGTACATCTAACACCTGTTCAAATAAAACATGTGTTGCAGCCCCTAACGGGAAAAATTGTGGTGCGAACGGCGACTGCACGAGTCAATTCTGCCTAAAAGGTGTGTGCACTGCTCACGGAAACCAAACATCCTATATGGTGCCTGGAGACTTCATACAAAACGATGGACAATACGATGGAAATAATTTTCACTACCTAACAGCATCCATCACAGCCCTTCTAGCACCCATGATGGACCTTAGCCTCACCCCCGGTGTCGGGTCGTGCTCATTCGTTTATTTTTCTACCCAAAACAATGTCCCCTATTATAACTATTTGGGCCCAAAATCAGGCCAACAACTTTGGCCATGTACCGCCTCAGAACTAACCATGCAAACAGATGGAAACTTAGTGGCATATAGCGTAAACGGACAAAAAACTCCAATATGGACGTCCAACACGTTTACAAACACAGCAAACTATATGATTTTTTCCTCTGACACCGACGACACCGCAAATATTAGCATCTATGAAGCAAGCACGAATAATCAGCTAAGCAACTGCACTCTTAAATCCATTAGTGGTAATGAAACAACCACACCTGAGGACGAATGTTTTTATAATAATGAATGACTATTTCGCTTAAATTCACAAAAAAGGCTCTTCGGAGCCTCTTTTTATTTTTCCCGAAGCGGATCTATCTCAGGGATGCCGCCAAATATTCGCTGATTTCGGCATAAGGGATATCTTGACAGTGGCCTCCTACAATAGACTTAAAGACTGTTGTGCTGGAATTCACATTTTGCTCCTCGCAATGACAAAAAGGCCCGGGCGGGCCTTTATTTATTCGCAGTGAGGAGCTTTATTAAGCTGCTGCTGCTTCGGTGGCTACTTGTAGCTGAGTTTTCAAAAGCTCAACCACGCCGCCTTTTTCTTGGATTTTGCTCATCGCGGTCGCTGATGCTGCATGAACTTTGAAGGTCAATGCTTTATCGAGCGCGCCATTGCCCAGTAGTTTGATCTTTGCTTTCATGTTTGGTGCCAAACCGACGGCAACCAAGCCAGCTAAATCAACCACTGCGCCTGCTTCGAAGTATTTACCAATGTTAGCCAGGTTAACTGGATGGTAAACAACTTTGAAAGGAGCGTTGGAGAAACCACGTTTTGGTACACGGCGCATGTATGGATTTTGTCCACCTTCGAATGCGATACGTACTTGGCCGGACTTACGAGCCTTTTGGCCTTTGTGTCCACGACCGGAAGTTTTACCATGACCAGAGCTTTCACCGCGGCCTAGGCGTTTACGATTCTTGGTAGCGCCGATAGGGGCGACCAAATTATGTAATCCTAAAAATTCCATTTACTTAACCCTCCTGGAACGAGCACCATTGAGCTCGATTTGGCCAGGACGCACTTCAATTTCAATCATGTGGTGGACTTTTTCAACCATGCCACGGATTGCAGGTGTATCGCGCAAGGTGCTTTCGTCACCGATGTGCTTTAGACCCAAGCCTTCCAAAACCAAACGCTGTGCTTTTGGTTTGCCAGCGTGGCCTCTTAATTGTTTTACCCAAATATGTGTACTCATAGAATTCCTCGGCGTTTTTCAATTTGTTCCGCCGTACGCAATGACATCAAGCCCTTCAAGGTCGCTTTCACCACGTTATGTGGATTGTTGCTACCCAAAGATTTAGTCAAAATATCGTGGACGCCTGCTGATTCCAAAACTGCCCGGACGGTAGCACCAGCGATAACGCCTGTACCCTCGGAAGCTGGACGCAACAGAACTTTACCGGCGCCAAAAACACCAGTGATAGGATGCGGAATGGTAGGACCCGCCAAAGAAACATGAACCACACTCTTGCGAGCTTGCTCAGTGCCTTTACGAATTGCTTCTGGCACTTCGCCAGCTTTACCCAGTCCAATGCCTACGCGGCCTTTACCGTCGCCAACAACGACTAGCGCGCTGAACGAAAACCGGCGACCACCCTTCACTACTTTGGCAACGCGTCCTACGTGAACGACGCGTTCAGGTAAGTCATTTTGATCGTCATGACCATGTTGAGCCATTTTCTCTCCCATCACTTCTATACTTTAAAAATTCAAACCAGCTTCACGAGCGCCTGTTGCCACGGCCGCAACGCGACCTCGGTAACGAAAACCATTACGGTCAAATACCGCTGTTTCAACGCCTTTGTCTTTCAAACGCTTGCCTAGCAAAACACCAACCATTGTGGCGGATGACATTTTCTTTTGGCCTTGGACATCGCTCTTTAGATCCTTGTCTACCGTACTGGCGCAGGCCAAGGTATTGCCGGTAGCGTCATCAATGGCTTGCACATAAATGTGTTTAGCACTTTTGAATACGCTGAGGCGCGGACAAGCAGCGCTTCCTTCGACCTTCTTACGAACACGGACCTTACGGCGTGCCAAAAGAGCGGCTTTTAGATTTCTTTTTCTCAAAGATTGAATCGTTGCTTTCATATTATTTACCTGCCGACTTCCCTTCTTTGCGCTTAATCACTTCGTCAGAGTATCGAATACCCTTTCCACGATAAGGCTCAGGTGGTCTAAAAGATCGAATCTTGGCTGCTGTTTCGCCCAAAACTTCTTTATTAATACTTTCTAATTTAATGGACGTTCGGTTTGCATCAGTGATTGCAGTTACCTCATCTGGCAACTTGAAAATCACAGGATGCGAAAAGCCGAGTGCCATGTGCAATTCTCTGCCTTTAGCTTCAGCTCTGTAACCAACGCCAGTAATGGCCAAGTCTCTCACGAAACCTTGGGTTACTCCGTGAACCATGTTGTTCACCAGCGTTCGAGACAAACCGTGCAAAGAGCGTGATTCGTTCGAATCATCTTTGCGGGTTACCAAAATTTGGGTGCCTTCTTGTTTAACCGAAACCATCGGATGTAGCTCGCGAGCAAGCTTACCCTTAGGGCCTTCGACTTTGACATGATGACCTGAAATCGTCACTTTGACTTTTTCAGGTACTTCAATCGGCTGATTTCCAATACGAGACATTTTACACCTACCAAACAGTACAGAGTACTTCGCCACCGATGCCTTGCTTTTTAGCATCGGCACCTGTCATTACGCCACGAGAAGTCGAAACGATTGCAACACCAAGACCACCTTGAACGGCTGGAATCTCGTCTTTGCCTGCGTAGACCCGAAGACCTGGCTTGCTGACGCGAGCCAATCCTTCGATCACTGGCAAGCCAGCTTCGTCATATTTCAACTTCACCACCAGGTCTTTGTCCTGGTTTGAAAAATCGTGAATAAAACCACGTTGTTTCATAATGCTCAACACACGCTCACCCATGCGAGAAGGAAGAACCTTCACATCGCTATGGCGAACCATCATTGCGTTTCGAATTCGAGCCAACAAATCACTAATCGGGTCTGTCATCATAATCTTAATTACTTCCTAAAGGGAACGCCCAAATGCTTGAGCAACGCCTTTCCTTGAGCATCTGTTTTCGCAGTTGTTACCAAGCTAATATTGAGGCCGCGGATCTTATCTACCTTATCGTAGTTAATTTCAGGAAACACAATATGCTCCTTCAATCCGACCGAACAATTACCTTGACCGTCAAACTTGCTGGAAAGACCTCTAAAGTCTCTCACGCGAGGCAGAGCGATGTTCACAAATCTATCCAAGAATTCCCACATGCGTTCACGTCTTAAAGTAACGGCAACACCAATTGGCAATCCTTGACGAAGTTTATAATTCGCAATGGATTTCTTTGCCTTGGTGATCATTACTTTTTGACCGGTGATAGCTTCGAGAGCATCTTTACCGTGGTCGATCGCTTTAGGATTTGCAACAGCTTCGCCAAGACCCATGTTGATCACGATTTTTGACAACCGTGGAATCTCCATAACGTTCTTGAGCTCAAGCTCTTTCATCAAAACAGAGACCAGCTCTTTATCGTAATATGTTTTTAACCGAGCCATCTGTTTTACGCTCCCTCAATCTTCGACATCAACATGACGTTCGAGATATGAATGCTTCCGAAATCATTAACAATTCCGCCTTCAGGCATTGCTTTGTTTTTCTGAGGCTTAATGTGTTTTTTGATTGGGAACACGTTCTCAATCTTCACGCGCAATTTCTTGCGATCGATCTCAAGTACTTTACCGACTTGACCCTTTTTGTCTTTAGAGCCGGTCATCACTTTGACCATATCGCCTTTTTTCAAACGAATTTTCATTAGAGCACCTCCGGTGCCAATGACACAATCTTCATAAAGTTTTTGCCACGCAATTCTCTGGCCACTGGACCAAAAATACGAGTGCCGATTGGTTCGTCGTCTTTATTAACGAGAACAGCCGCGCCTTTATCAAAACGGATATAGGTTCCATCTGGACGCAGGATTTCTTTAGCGACGCGAACCACAACCGCACGAACCACAGAGCCTTTTTTGACTTTCGAGGTTGGGCTTGCTTCTTTCACGCTGCCAACAAAAATATCGCCAATCGATGCATAACGTCTGTGAGAACCACCGAGCACCTTAATGCACATGATTTTCTTAGCGCCGCTATTATCTGCAACATCTAATACTGATTGGGTTTGAATCATTTTATGCCTCCACCTTTTGGATTACTTCCCGAAGGCGCCAACGTTTGCTCTTTGAAATTGGTGCGGATTCAACAATGGAAACCAAATCACCAATCTGACAAGCATTCATTTCATCGTGAGCATGGTAGCTATCATGACGTTTCAAGAATTTATGATATTTAGGATGCCGAACCGTACGAGTTACCTCAACCACAATGGTCTTAGCCATTTTGTTGCTGGTCACTAGACCTTGCATCACGCGCTTTCGCCTATCCATTTTTCTGCCTCTTCAATGTCAAAAGTCTCGCCAAGTCTTTGCGTGTCTTGCTTAGGGAAGCTGTATTAAGCAGCTTGCCATTCTTCAAATCAAAACGCATGTCTAAGAGCTGGCGTCTTAGTGCATCTTCTTCTTTTTTAAAATCTTCATTCGTGGTCATTTAAAAGCCCCTAAAGTTCCGTGGACGCCATAATAATTTTGGTGCCGAAAGGCAGCTTGGAAGCTGCTAATTCCATGGCGCGTTTGGCCACATCTTCGGTCACGCCTTCCATTTCGTATAAGATACGGCCTGGCTTAACCACGGCTACGTAACCTTCTACAGCGCCCTTTCCTTTACCCATTCGGACTTCAGCAGGCTTTTTAGTCACCGGCTTGTCAGGGAATACCCTGATCCAAACTTTTCCACCACGTTTGACGTGACGGGTCAAAGCAATACGAGCGGCTTCAATCTGACGTGCAGTAAGCCATCCGCGGCCGGTGCACAAAAGACCAACGTTTCCAAAAGCTAAGGTTGATCCACCTTTAGCATCGCCGCAGGTACGACCCTTGTGGCGCTTGCGATATTTCATTCTTGCTGGTGATAACATGACTTTTTATCCTTATTTCCGAACCGGCGGCAGAACTTCGCCTTTAAACAGCCAAACTTTGCAACCGATTTGCCCATAGGTCGTATGAGCTTCAGCAAAACCGTAATCAATATCAGCTCTCAAAGTATGCAACGGAACACGGCCTTCACGGTACCATTCGCGGCGAGACATTTCTGCTCCACCCAAACGACCGGAAACAGCAACTCTGATCCCCTTCACGCCAAACTTCTGCGCTGTTTGCATCACTTTCTTCATAGCGCGTCTGAAAGCAACTCGTCTTTCAAGTTGCTGTGCTACGTTTTCAGCGATCAACTGAGCATCGGCTTCTGGCTTGCGAACTTCAATGATGTTCAAAAAGACTTCACTTTTTGACTTCTTTTGCAGTTCATTTCTGAGCTGCTCAATTCCTACGCCTTTCTTGCCAATAATCAAGCCGGGTCTGGCAGCATGAACAGTGACTTTGCATTTGCTGGCTGCGCGTTCAATATCAATCTTGCTGATACCAGCCGATTTATATTGCTTAGCAACCATCTCACGCACGGTCATGTCTTCTTTAAGCCATGCTGCGTAGCCTGCTTCGCTGTACCATTTCGAGTCCCAGGTCTTGATAACACCCAGACGAAAACCAATTGGATTTACTTTCTGGCCCATACTTACTTACTATCCCTTGTAGATAGACGAATATCCACGTGAGTTGATTGCTTACGAATCGGAGTCGCACGACCTTGAGCACGAGGCATAAAGCGCTTCGTGATCGGACCTTTGTGGACCTGAATTTCTTCAACGATTAGGCTATCTGCATCAAAACCGCGCTCGACTGCATTTGCAGCAGCGGATTTAAGCAAGTCTCTCAATGGACCAGCTGCAAAACGAGCTTGAAACGCCAATGAAACATAGGCTTCACTGAGCGGCTTGCCTCTAACCAAATCACCAACCACGCGTGCCTTACGAGCACTGGTGCGCAGGTTCTTCAGGCTAGCGGTAGCGACTTCTAGCGCTCTCGCTTCCTTTCTTGCTAAAGCTTTTAAACGTTCTTTTGTTGCCATTGTTAAACCTTCTTAACCTTTTTATCCGTCGGATGCGTGACGAAATGACGGGTTGGAGCGAATTCGCCCAACTTGTGCCCGACCATGTTGTCTGTCACGAAAACTGGAATAAACTTTCTGCCGTTGTGAACCGCAAAAGTACGACCAATAAACTCGGGAGTCACGGTTGAGCGTCTGGACCATGTCTTAATCACTTGACGTGAGTTAACAGTTACTTCGCCAACCAGCTTCTTCCACAGATGTGCGTCCACAAAGGGACCTTTTTTGAGTGAGCGCGCCATTTTTATTTCCTACGCTTAATGATCATGTTGTTAGTACGTTTGTTGTTACGTGTACGATAACCCTTGGTTGGCTGACCCCATGGCGACACTGGATGTCGTCCACCGGAAGTCTTACCTTCACCACCACCATGTGGATGGTCAACAGGGTTCATCGATACCCCACGGTTATGCGGTCTGCAGCCTAACCAGCGTGCACGACCTGCTTTACCTAGGCGGATCAATTCGTGTTCAACGTTACCGACCTGGCCGATGGTTGCTGTGCAATCAACAAGCACTTGGCGGGACTCACCGGATGGCAAACGAACGTTGGCATACATGCCTTCACGTGCCATCAACTGAGCCACACCACCCGCAGAACGCACCATTTGAGCGCCCTTGCCTGGCCTAAGTTCAATCGCGTGGATCTGTGTACCGATTGGAATGTTTTTGAGAGGTAAGCAGTTTCCGGTCTTGATATCCGCCGTGGCACTTGCCTCGACTTTATCGCCAACCGTAAGACCGACTGGAGCTAAGATATAGCTCTTCACGCCGTCTGCATAATGAAGCAAGGCAAGTCTTGCGCTACGGTTTGGATCGTATTCGATCGCTGCTACCGTGGCAGGAACACCTATTTTGCCTCTATGAAATTCGATTTCACGGATTCTACGCTTGTGAGCGCCACCGCGGAAACGTACGTTAATACGTCCGGTTGCACCGTGACCGTGAATCCCACCTTTACCGCGAGTTAAGCGTTTTTCAGGCTTGGATTTGGTAATTTCTGAAAAATCAGGACCAGTTGTTAACCGACGAGCTGCACTCGTAGGTTTAAAATGTTTAATACCCACTATATATCCTTCTAGCCATAAGCGGCAGATCTAAAAAAAGACCCGCCTTGTCGGCCAAGAAACTTGTAATCTTTAAGCTGCTGCTGCCTGATCTTCAGGGATCTGCGGCTGCTGCCAAACTCCAAACACGTCTAAATCAGATCCAGCGGCGATCGTCAAGACGGCTTTCTTCCAATTTGCTGTCTTACCAGCTGATTTACCGACTCTTTTTGTTTTACCGCGGTAAACTGATGTATTCACGTTTGTGACCTGAACACCGAACAGCTTTTCTGCGGCAAATTTGATCTGCTTTTTGTTGGCTCTAGGCAATACTTCTAGCGTTACCTGACGCAAAGCGTCTTTCTGAATGCTAGCTTTTTCGCTCAAAACCGGTCTTCTTAAAATATCGAATTGTGTAATCATTGCATTCGCTCCTGCAAAGCCGTAACTGCTCGCTGAGTCATCGCCAAAACGGGATAGTGCAAGATGTCATACACATTCAAACCAGCTTCTTCGATGAACTTGGCTTTTTCCAAATTCTTCATGGAACGCTTGAGGTTAGGATTCGAAGAATCAACCACCAAAGATCGCTCTGCCGAAATCGCCTTCAAAGCAGATACTGCCACTTTGGTCTTAGGCTCCGAAATATCAAAATCTTGAACGATCTTGAACGAACCTTCTTTGACACGAGCGCTTAGTGCTACAGCCAAAGCTGCTCTACGCTTTGCCTTAGGCATTGCATAGGAGTAGTCTCTAGGCTTTGGAGCAAAAGCAACACCACCACCGATTTGGTGAGGGCTTTTCAGAGAGCCTTGACGCGCCATACCACGACCCTTTTGAGGGAATGGCTTTTTGGTCGTTCCATTAACTTCTGACTTAGTCAAAGCCGATTGGGTTCCAGCTCGCCTGCAAGCACGCTGCCAGTGAACCACTTCGGTCAACAAGTGCTTTCGAATGGTGACAGCAAAAATCTCAGGGTTGAGATCCATGCTTCCCACTTTCTCGTTCTTTAAGTTGACAATATCTACAGTAGGCATCTTATTTACTTCCTAACTCTTCAGTTCCACATCAACGCCAGCTGACAAATCTAACTTCATCAGGGCACTTAAGGTGTCTTGGGTTGGCCCCAAAATTTCAAGTACCCGCTTATGCGTACGCACTTCAAATTGCTCGCGCGACTTTTTGTCGATAAAAGGGCTTCGCAAAACCGTGTATCCCGTAATCTTTGTAGGAAGAGGAATAGGTCCAACGATTTTAGCGCCAGTACGACGTGCGGTCGCTACAATTTCATCGGCTGACTGATCAAGCAACTTATGATCGTAAGCCTTCAAACGGATTCGAATTTTATTGGCCGACATTTGTTACTCCAAAATCTCAGACACCACACCGGCGCCTACAGTATGACCACCTTCACGGATAGCAAAGCGTAGTTCTTTGTCCATCGCGATCGGCGTAATCAAATCTACAACGATGGTGACGTTATCACCTGGCATCACCATTTCTGAGCCTTCTGGCAAAG